>CAKTNQ010000005.1:0-71329 GCA_934589185.1 uncultured Oscillospiraceae bacterium
CCGGTTTTGAACTTAAAATACGAAAACCCACGGTGCAAATTGCACCGTGGGTTTTTCCGTTAACCGAAGAAACAGCCTCCGTTCCCCCGCATGTGCGGGGAAAAGATACGCGCCGTCAGCGCAACGACAGCGTCCGTGGGATCACCCCCGCGTGTGCGGGGAAAAGCGTGCGCGCGCTGCCGTATATGCACTGGTGGACTGGATCACCCCCGCGTGTACGGGGAAAAGCAACACACATCACGAGAGGAGAACAATCCATGAGGATCACCCCCGCGCGTGCGGGGAAAAGTATGATAGCCTCATTGCGCTACTGAGACACCAGGGATCACCCCCGCGTGTGCGGGGAAAAGACGATCATCGCCTGCAGCGCGTCATACGTGACGGGATCACCCCCGCGTGTGCGGGGAAAAGTCCTTGATCTTTTTTTAAGATAGTTTTGCATAGGGATCACCCCCGCGTGTGCGGGGAAAAGGCCCAGCCGGACACGATGCCGACCGCCGCAGCGGGATCACCCCCGCGTGTGCGGGGAAAAGGACGCCCTACCGCCGCTAGCGCTTGCCCACCGGGGATCACCCCCGCGTGTGCGGGGAAAAGTCCTTGTCGTCCACGTACTTCTTGATCACCCTGGGATCACCCCCGCGTGTGCGGGGAAAAGGTGATGGAAAGCACTGCAAACGGATACAACGAGGGATCACCCCCGCGTGTGCGGGGAAAAGATGGTACGCAACTGCTCGGCGGCGTCGGCCTCGGGATCACCCCCGCGTGTGCGGGGAAAAGGATTGCTTCATCAGCAAGAGAGTGGCTCTGATGGGATCACCCCCGCGTGTGCGGGGAAAAGGGTGAGGCAAAGACCGTTCCCGTGCGCGTGAAGGGATCACCCCCGCGTGTGCGGGGAAAAGCAATTTTGGTAGTAGTCATTGCTACTCTCAAAGGGATCACCCCCGCGTGTGCGGGGAAAAGCGTAATGATGGCGCAAGCATCGGTAAGACCGTAGGATCACCCCCGCGTGTGCGGGGAAAAGTTTCCTCAATCATTTCTTCAGCATTGATGTAGAGGATCACCCCCGCGTGTGCGGGGAAAAGACTAAAGAAAGCCTTAAAAAATAAGGACTTTTGATCCCATTGCCATCAGATTTCATTCAGTTTCTCATAGACCTGAAACGCTGCGATACAGTCCGGCAGCGCGCGGTGCTGCTGCGCATACTCGATGCCAAAATATGCAGCCAGCGTAGCCAGCCGATGATCCGGCAGGTCGGGAACTTTTCTGCGCGCCAGCTTCAGCGTGTCACGGATGCGCACATTCGGCAAGGAAAGCCCGAAGCGGGCACTCGCCTTTTTCAAAAATGCCAAATCAAAATCCAGATTGTGCCCCATCACAGGGCTTTGACCGACAAATGCCCAAAACTGCTCCAACAGCGGCTGCAGCGCAGTCCCCTGCGCCGACACCGCATCTTGCGTGATGCCAGTCAACGTCGTAATCTCTGCAGGGATTGGCTGCTCAGGCCGCACCAGTGCCGAAAACGTATCCGTGACCTGATGATCGATCACACGGATCGCACCCAGCTCCAATATTTCGCTCTTGTCGCAGTCAAGTCCTGTGGTTTCCACATCGATCACAACATAGCCGAGCTGCTTGGCGCGACGTTGCTTGGCCGACTGCTTGTTTCGATCCATTTGGATGATTGCCGACTTGCTCAGCGGCGGCTTCTCCCCTTCCGGCAGCGGTGTTGCAAGCGGCCGACGCATCAGCGTGATGCCCTCATAGTCAGCGGGCTGCCACGTCGTGTTATGGACATGAAACGACATCCGCTGCTCGTTATTTGCCGAGTACACCATTGTTGCCCGTCCTCTGGGAAGATGCTTGCAGATCCGTTTCCACAGTTCCTCCCGTACACGGGGATTCAGTTGGCCGACATAAACACCGGTATTAATCTCCAGCAGCCATTTTGACAGGTCACCGCGCAAACGCGGCGGGCAGTCCGTCACCGTCACGACGATCATGGTTCACCCTCCGCACCGTACAGGCGGCCATTGGCGACCTGACCGCACCTATCGTCCCAAAGATAGACCGCATTGTCTTCCTCAGACAGTTCACCGCTGTCAGAGAGCAGTGTTCGGATGTCACGCACCATCTGCTCCATAAGATGGTGCTGAACCATGGCATCGCGCGTTCGACGGCGCATTTCACTGCCGATATTTTTGCTGTCGACCGTGGCCGCCAGTTCAAACGCCAGTGGAATCGTAATGTCCGCCTTGTACAGATCCGCAATGTCATAGACGAAGGAGCATTCATGTCCGGTATGGACAAACCCCAGTCCCGGAGAACAGCCGAGCGCCTGGATGACCGCATGCGCCGCGCCGTATAGGCAAGCGTGTCCGGCAGACAGCGCTTGATTGACGGCATCGCCGCCGTCAAAATTCTCCGGGTCATATGTCCGACCGCTCCACGGAACATTCCACTTCTTTGCTGCATGCCGGTAGACACTGCGAATGCGCGCACCCTCTCTGCCGCGAAGCTGCTGAAGCGTCAATGAAGACACATCCTCACCCGGAAAGCGCATACTGTACATCTGCCGCACCACACCGAGGCGCAAACGCGTATTGCTGACCAAGGCGGCCTGCCGGATCAGCAGACCTGCCTTGTGCGTCAGCGCCCGGCCGCCGGCATAATAGCGCACGCCGTGCTCCCCTACCCAGAGAACACTGACACCTGCGTCACCAATGAGCTCCATAGCGCGATGCGTCACCTTTGTCCCCGGCCCGAGGAGCAGGACACTGATCGCTGCGGCGGGCACAAAGACCGTCCCGCGGTCATCCGTCACGGTAATGGCGCTGTCCTGACGATTCAAAACACAGTGCTCAAAGTAGAGAAATGTCATGCGATCACCAATCTGCGGCAGCGCCTGAAGCTCCGGGCGGATCATACCGGGCAGGTCAGCCATGCGACTGCCCTGCCCCGACCAATGTCATGAGCCCTGCGCCATAGGCCTTGCCTGAGCCGATTCCGCGGCAGAGTGCAGCACAAAAACGTTCCGGGTCTTGAACCTCCAAGATCCCCTCATAGGTAACAGACAAGAAGGTCACGCGGCTGCCTGTACCGCCTTTTTTAAACCGATACCACTTCACGTTTGTAACCGTGAACGCATCATCCTGCAAGGCGAAACCATGCTTTTCGCTCTGCTTTCGCAGCCACGCAAGCTGATGCTCCGTGGTGCTGTGCGCGCAGACGCGCCCGCGCTGCCCCGGTCCTGCAGGGACACTGTATGTCGGGTTTGCACACAGGCGAAACTGCCAGCGGCTGCCCGGCAGAATGCGGGTGAGCAGCGGATCATACGACTTTGTCTGCCAATGCTCCCCCGGCGGCGCGAACTGAGCCGCAGCCTGCGTGAGATCCGGCGGTGTCTCACTAAGGAGCAGAAGATATTTCTGACCGGCGCGGCTGTCGATCCGCCAGAGGTTTCGCTGCCTCGGGCCGGGAAACGCCGCCTCGATCGCCCCATGGAATTTACTCGGCGACGCCAGCGCAGCCAGCGTCTGACGATTTTTCTGATCCAAAAGCATTTGCGTCAGGTACATATCGCATCCTCCAATTCCGCCATAGGATCATGCTCCGCCGCACCATGCAGCACGCGTTCGGTCACGCGGCGGTATGTATACTCCCGGCGTGCCGGATCAAACGACAGCGGAACGTCGCGTACAAGCCCGCCCGGCTCACTTGCCGCAGCGTCCAGCACAAGGCGCGTTGCGCCCGGCGGTGCATCGGCGCGCAGCGCCGCCTCCAGCGGCTCATCCGAAATCTTCAAAAATACTCTGCCGACCGGCGGACAGGAGCGGCGACCAAGATACAGCGGGAACGCCGGAGCTTGCAGCGCCTGCGCGATCCGCGTGAGCAGCGCACGATCATCGCTTTCCAACCCGGCCACAAATTCCGCATCCGAGAGATAGTAGCGGTAGGTCACATACGGCGTGCCCTTTTCCGGCCGCGCCGTATGAAAATCACGCAGCAGCGCCCCCTCGCGGTCAACGCGCACACCAAAGCGGAGACCATTGAGCGTCTGCAGCGCTTGGCGATCCTGCCGCGCGATGCCCAGCGCCGCCGCGACCAGACCGATCACGCCGCTCTTGCTCGGCTCGCGTCCGGTGCGCCGCACATCGAATTTCGAGTCCGTCCCCCAAGATTGCATCGGGCCGGCCAAGCGCAACAGCAGCGTACTCATTGCTGCTCCTCACTGCCCTGCAGCCACGCCTCCAACGCATCCAGAAGCGCATTCACAGAGCACGGCTCGGCCAGAGCCTCCAGACCGCTGCCTACAGCGAGCGAAAGCACCGGCGCAGAAGCAAAATCTGCATATGTCTCCTGCGCGTAAGTCACCAGCGCGCGGATCGAACCGTCCACATAACCGGAATTTCCCGCGCGAACAGGTTTTTCAAACGCGCCGGCCAGATTGATGGGCTGATCCTTGCGCACGGTCACGTACACAGCATCCGGCCGCGTCCAGTTGGCAAACGTATTCTGCTTGCCGGTGGGCATACTGCGAATGAACGCATCCACGAACGCGCGCACCGCCTCGGGCGTCTTTTGACCGAGCATTTTCCGGAGGTCTTCAACGTTCACGGTCGCATAGCGATACAGCGTGGACGAATTGAATTCCACCGTGCCCAAATGCCCCGCACCGGCATTGTCCTCCGGCGCACAGTCGTCGACAGCAGTGAAATAATCATACTCGTTCTCCACGGCATGCGTCGAGATCGCGTGCGCGACCTGTGCCGCTGCGTCGAAATTCAGGCACGGATCGTCGGCAACCATGCGTCCGAAGAGCGCCAAGTCCACCGTCGGGAGCGTCTTGAGCGCCGCTTGGCAGGCCGCTTTGTCGAGCTTCCCATCCTCCGGCTGCAGCGCGATCTCCGCCAGCGCCTGGATCTGACCGGGGCTGATGAAAAACAGCGCACCCGTTTTGAGCTTTTCCTTATCTTCTTTGACCTTCACGCCTGCTGCCTCCAGCACCTTCTGCGCCAGCTTCTGCGCTTTTTTCTCAGAGAGATCGGGCTGCAGCTCCAGAATCTTTCCGGCGATGAGATCGACCACCAGTTTCGTCCGCTGGCCGACATCGCCCGCCGAGAGCATCTCCCGGAATTTCAAGCGCATGGCGCGCTTCCACGCCTGACTGGACACTCTGGCGCGCGTCACGCCGCCATAGACAGCGGTCTTCGGACTGCCGGTATCGTCGCGGTTCACGCAGCTCGGCGGAACGGTCTGAAGTACATGGACGTCTACGTAAATTCTCTCGTTGTTATGCATGGTCGTCATCCTTTCCCTGTTCTGTCCGGAACGCATTCCGGTAAAAATCCTGTCCCCAGCGCAGACGAACTCTTGCAGCTCCGTCCGGCGTCTGGAATTCATACAAATCTCCGGCTAGCTCCACATAGTCCAGCGGGATGTCCTCGCTTCTCAGAAGCTGGATCAGTCCACGCAGGTGGTGCAGGCACTCCGGCATACTCCGCGCAGTGGCAAAGGCATTGAATCTCCGCTGCACCGCCTTGAGCCGATCCGTGTCGTTTCCGGCAAGTCCACGGATTGCCATGCCCAGCCGCTGCCCGTCCACGTGCATTGGCCGCTGTGCGCCCTGCTGATGCAGCGCATACAGCGTCAGCGCGCCCGACACCGCCCACTCAGCCCATGTGGGCTCGCCGGTGCTGCTCATCAGTTCCTCAGGAAAGTCCCGAAACAGCAGCCCCCAGAGCTCCGGCAGGTCTCCGGGCGCTTTTCCGATGCCGCGGCGCAAATTTGCCAGATCCGCGCGGATCTGGTGCGGATTAGGCTCGTGCTGCCACGATTCCAGCCGTCTGCGCACGTAGCTTTTCACCTTCGCTTTTTGGTCACTCATCAGCTACCTCCTCATTCTGATGCATTCTTTAGCAGAGACTTCAGGTTGTTCAAATAGCGGTTGTATTCCGTTGGCGAAGAATAAAACACACTTTTTCGCTCTCCGTTCGTCTTAGTAAAGAAACGGCCATTCGTTTCGGCCAGTTCATTCACAATCCAATGACCTGTAAATGCAGCCGTCCCGGCATCCCGTACCATCTCTCTGCCCAAATTGTCCGCAATTCTGAATACAATACTACGCCAACACTGTTGCTCCTGCGCGCGGGTGTTCTCGTCATCTCCGTGCTGAGCGCCAATGTGTGCGAGCCACTCTCTGAACGGCAAATCAACAGCGGCATAGAGCAAACGCATACCTTCATCTCGTTGTGACTGACGCGCCTTCTTTCCTGCCCCATCCAGCTGCCCTCCTTGCGCCAAATAGAGCCCCTCTGCCAAAGCGCCCAACGCTCTCGCCACCTTATCAATTAGATGAATTTCGCCGCCAACAAGCACAATCCATAGTTCTCCGGCCGCGTCAAGCAGACTCATTTGAAAATCCAAATGATCCGAGATGATATCCGCAATCGAACCTTTCTTCGAATCATATGTGACGCCAACAGAAGCGATATGGACATATTTTCTTGGAATGACATTTTTTCTGCACAGCTCCGTCAGCCATGCAACTACCCCTGGAATGTGTGTATCTTCACGTCTTCCAAGAATCACCTCAAAGTCTCTCCACATCTGCCGCCACGGGTCCACAGACGCCGGAACAAATTGCGGCACAGCATTTTTCGGTGTCTTACCCGCTCGCCAGAGTGTCATCTGCTCGGAAAAGGCATTTACTCTGCCCTCTTTACCAAAAAAGTCACCACCTGTTGAGGAAAAACCGGTAACCCTGTTTTCTTCGCGGCTCAAAATCAATCTGCGAGACTGCAATGTCAAAAGCTCAGCCTGATTATCTGGTAGGGGAATCTCCCTTTTCTTTGCTGTTGTCATTGTCGGCTGTTCCCATGCCGGCATGTTTTCCGCCCACACATACCTTCCATCTTTCATGAAAACGAGGTTGAGCATCAGCGTTTCAAACAGGTTTTCCCCAATTGCATACACATTAACACGATCCCCGAGCCATCCAGTGCCAGTTCCGGTCTCCTTTTTGGTTGAGGCACTATCATCAAAGCCAATCAGTGTCACAAGCCATCGCGCCGCCTCTGCATAGCTCAAAGTTTCCTTCTCTTCGCCGTCACGAAGCGGGAACAGGCGCATTTTATGGGCACTCTCTGACAACTCCCCATTCAGCTTTGACGCTTTGAATTTCGTCCCCACCGCCGCAGCCGGGACTTGATAAAACGGATGCTCCGGATGGAAAAGCCAGAAGCGATCCTTCCATGTCTCCAGGTACGTCCGGATCGGCTGCTCCGGAAAACGACCGGCGTTCCACAACGCCTGCCAGCGACGGATGGCAGCCGCGCGGTCGTCAATCGGGTCATCCTCACCCTCCGGATCTACGCGGTAAAAGACCGTCTGCAAAATTGCCAGCAGCAAGCGCAAAAGCGCCACATCCTGTGTCGGAAGTTCGCCCGCCAGCCGCTGATACCGGTGGCTATTTAAGAGCACCTGCATCAGCGAACACTCCACGACTGTGCAGTCCTCGGTCATCACCCGTATCCACGGTTCATCCAGCAGATTGAATTCCATTTGTTCCATGCGTCTCCTCCTCTTCTGTTAATCCGACTTGCGGGTCATATCGCAGTGTCTTACCGGCCAGCTGTGCTGTACCGTCCGCATCTAAGATCAAAAACAGTTCGCCTTCCAGCATTGGCGCCTGCAGCCACAGCGGCAGTGACTGGCGTGTTTGATCCTCAAGCGCTTCCAGCACTGCATCCACACAGTACCGCGCGCTGAAATGCGACGGCAGCCGCAGACGCTGCGCCGCGACCCAGCGTGCCTCATCGGCGCTCGGCTGGGTATCCGCACGCAGACACATCCCCTTTTGTTCCCCGGAGAGCAGCAGCATTCCGTCTTCCGACCGCTGCACGACCAGTACCTCAACGGCAGCTGTCCCGTCTCGAACTGCAGCCTGCGCCTGCAGATCTGTAAACTGATCGATATTGTCCATCATGCCGACTAGCGAGGCATCGTCATCGTCATCCGGAGACGCCAGCAGATAGTCCTTCGCCTTGCACTTTTGGCGCTTTTGCGCATATTGATAGGCCTCATATGCAGCGCCGGTCTCCTCATCCGACTCCGGCGGGAAGCGCATCGCATCATAAGTCCGCTGTACCAGCGGAGAAATGTCCTCCGGCAAACGAATGCGCTCCGGCAGCAACCGCCGCGTACGCAGCAAGAGGTATTCGCCGTACACAGCCTTGCTCCCGGCGTCCAGATCTCCAAGCGCCCCCATGACCAGGCAGCGCGGCACTTCCAGCCCCTGCGGTCTGATACGGGTATGCCGGTGCAGACGGCCGATGCGCTGCAGCAGCAGATCCATCGGGCACAGATCCGTGATCAGCAGATCAAAATCCAAATCCAGTGACTGCTCCAGCACCTGTGTGCCGATCACCAGCACGCCGCGCCGCATTTGCGCATCTGTGTTTTTGCCGACACGCCGCAAAATTTCCTGCTCATGCTCCAGCCGATCCGGCGCCAGAAAGCGGGAGTGATCCATCAAAATCACCGCATCCGGGTAAGCTTGCCGCAGCTCCTCGCGCAGCATCTGTGCACGCTTGACCGTGTTGACGATCAGTCCGACGCAGCCGCTCTTGAGCGCCTCGCCTGCCGCCGCAAGCGCCTGCTCCCGCTCCACACGCTGCACACAGACATCTCGGCTGCACCCCTGCGCAGAGACGGCAGCCATATGTACCGTCTTATTCTCCGTCCAGCTCAGCAACGGATAGTCCTGACACGCGGCGATCGCCGTATCTACAGGCTTTTTCTCCCCGAGATAGGCGCGCAGCAATTCTGCCCTGCGCTGCCCCGGGAGTGTGGCCGACAGCAAAATAACCGGCACATGATAAGCGCCCAGCCAGTTCAGCACACGATCCAGATAGGTATTCATATACGCATCATAGGCATGGCACTCGTCCAGAATAACCACCTTGCCGGTCAGACCAAGCTGGCGCAGCATCACATGTTTTCGGTTCAGCGCAGCCATGAGCAGCTGATCCACCGTGCCGACCACCAGATTTGCCAGCAGCTTCGTCTTTCGGCCGCGGAAGAAGGCATGTGTCTGCAGCGGGTCGGCATCCGCTTCGCCCTGCTCGATCTGCACGTGCCCGGATTCCAGACACGCAAATTCCGCGTTCAGCTCTGCCTGACCGTGCGCCAGCTCCACTGCAACTCGGACCGCGTCCGGCTGATGCCGCGCCCACTGTGTCATACGGGTAAACATTGCATTGGACGTCGCCTGCGACGGGAGGAAAAACGCAGTGCCGCCCAAACCAAAACGATTCATCAGAATTTCTGCCGCAGCCAGTGCCGCTTCCGTCTTGCCGTGTCCCATCGGCGCTTCAAGGATCATCACGCCCGGTGTTTTCACCGTCCCCGCGACTTGCTCCATCTGCTGCTGGACGGGATTTGCCGAAAAGCCGAAGCGCCGCTGAAAATAGTCCGCCGTGCTCCAGTCGGCAGAGACTTGCCACGGCCGCGGCAGATCCAGTTTCTGCAGCGCTCGCTCAGCGCGGCGCGGGTCATACCGATCCGGCTGCGCGTCCATGGAGATAAGCGGAAAATAGGCCGTATTGCTGGCGATCCAGTCTGCCATGATCACTAAGCCGCTCAGCGCCATCTGCGCCGGTACCGAACACGCAGCATCGCGTGCCGGTGCACCGCATCCGAGCACATCCTCTGCCCAGCGGATAACATGCCGCTGGACAGAACCCCACAGCGTATCACTGTCACCCGAACCGCTCCAGCCAAACGCAATAGGCGTTTTCTCACAATAGCTGGTAAGCATATATTCTTCGGTCCTGCCATGATGTGCACCGACGACAGCCGCAAGGTCATCCGTGAATCCTTCGCTGCGCAGGATCTCAGCGCCGGCTGCCGCATGCGGAACATTCACATCGAGCTGCTTTCCCTTTTGAAACCGGATCTCCAAGCCGGCCGCTTCCAAGCGTTGACGCAATTCCGGCTGCTCAAGCGTGATTTTGCGCTGGAAATTTGGGGTTGCTTTCCCGATATCGTGCAGCAGCGCTGCCCGGATCGCCAGACGGAAAAACTCCTCCCGTTGTAGGCCAAGGCTCACGCAATACTGCTCCGGCAGCCAGCGAGCCGTCAGATATTCCATGACTGCCGCCGTATCGCGCAGATGGATCAGAAGCGGCAGCCAAAGCTGCGCGTCATCCGGCGCGGTCTTGGCGACCAACGCACGCACGGCGCACGCAACGCGTTCCGCTTCATCCGCCGTATCATAACTGCGTTCGGTGCTAATGCTGTTAACTGCCTCATAGGTCATGTTTCATCACATCTTTCTCGCCAAAGCAAAAAATGGTTGCCTGTTCCAATTATACATCCGCATCATTTGCAACACAAGGTATTTCGGCATGCGCAGACAAATTCTCCGCATATACAGCGCGCTCCGCTCAGCCGGTTATTTATTGAGCTTCAATAGCTCGATCAAAACGCCAATAGGCAGGAGCACCAGAAACAGCAAAACGTACATACCGCGCATCTCCTTTCGGAATCAGAATCATCCGCGCGCATAGCGGAACCGTTTTCTGTCTCTAATATACAGCATCATATGTCCAATAAAACGGTCACTGAAAGCAGAATACGAGAAAAAAAGCTTGCAAAAATTGCATTTTTCTGCTCTGCATACTTCCGTCCTGTCCGCAGAAAATAGTAGCGGGTCAAGAAACCCAAAACGAGAAAAGGAGATGGAAAACGAAATGGCTAGTTCCAAGAGCAACAACCTTGTCAACCCCAATGCGCGTGAGGCGATGAACCGCTTCAAGATGGAAGCCGCGTCCGAGATGGGCGTGAACCTGAAGCAGGGTTACAACGGTGATCTGACGTCCCGTCAGGCCGGCAGCATCGGCGGCCAGATGGTCAAAAAGATGATCGCCGCCTACGAAAACGGCATGCAGTAATCTGAGCAAATCCTAAAAAAGCAGGGTCGCGGAATTCCGCGGCCCTGTTTTCCTGTTCACATCATTCTATTTGCATCATTTCCCGGGATAGGCGGCAAAAAACGCCTCGATCTCGGCGGCTGGGGCCGTGCACGACCCCTGGATCATGGTCGGCTTGCCGCCGCCGCGGCCGCTGATGGCCGCGTTGATAGTCTTTGCCGCGGCACGCAGATCCAGCGTGCGGCTGCCGATGATATAGCGATAGCCCTCCGCGTCGCTGCCGGTGAAGGCGGCGCAGACGCCGCCGACGAGCAGCATGCCGGCATTGACAAATTCGCGCATGGCGACCGGGTCGTCAAAGCGGTCGATGACGCAGATGCTGCCGGGCGTCTCCTGCAGCAGCTGCAATCTCTGCGCATTGAGGCGGCGCTCCAACTCTGCGGCCGCTGCCTTGTGCTGTGCGATCTCGTCGAGCAGCCGCTGCACAGCCGGAACGACGTCCGCCTGCCGCACGGACAGCTGCGCCGAGAGCGCCGCGACCTGCGCACTCTTTTCCCGATAGTCCGCCTCTGCATCCGACCCGCACAGGATCGTCACGCGCACACCGCCGCGGTGGCGCATGACCGACGTGAACTTGATTGCGCCGATCTCGCCCGTGTGCGACACGTGCGGCGCGCAGCAGGCGCAGACATCGTAGCCCTCCACGGTCACAATGCGCACATCCTCCTTCAGGTCGAGCTTGCTGCGGTATTCCATATGCGCCAGCCGCTCCGGCGCCGGGTACTCCGTCCGGATCGGCACATTGCGGTACACAGCCTCGTTCGCGAGCCGCTCGATGTGCATGAGCTGCTGCCATGTGAGCTCGCCGCTATAATCCATCGTGATCGCGTCTTCCCCAAGGTGGAAGCCAACGTTGTCAAATCCGTATTCGCTGTGGATCAATCCGGAGATGATGTGCTCGCCTGAGTGGCCCTGCATGCGCCGGAAGCGCTGCGGCCAGTCGATCTCCCCACGCACCTGCGCGCCGGGCGTAAGCGGCACGTCCGTATAGTGTACGATTGCATCCGGCAGGAGCTGCACATCGAGAACGTGCGCGCCGCCGAGCACGCCGGTATCAGCCGGCTGGCCGCCGCCCTCCGGGAAAAACACCGTCTGATCGAGCACAACGGCATAGCGCTCCCCGTCCGGGTCACAGCGCAGCACGGTCGCGGAAAAATCACGCCGGTGGCTGTCGAGATCATATAATTTCCTGGTCATGGTCAAATCCCCCATTTCTCATACCAGTATAACAGGATTTTTCGTCGCTCTCAACCCTTGCTTATTTGTGTCGAATATCGTATCCTTGTGCCACCAACAGAAATAAGGTGATATTATGAACCAGAAACTCAGAAATCTCGTCTACACCGCCATGCTCATAGCGCTGTGCTGCGTGGCGACGCTCGTCATCAAGATTCCGACCGTGACCGGCGGCTATCTCAACGCCGGCGATATTGTGGTCGTGCTCGCCGCCCTGCTGGCCGGCCCGCTCTACGGCGGCGTGGCTGCCGGTTTTGGCTCCGGCCTGGCGGACGTGATCTCCGGCTACATGAGCTACGCCCCCGGCACGCTCGTCGTCAAAGGGTGCGCTGCCGTGGTCGCGGCGCTGATCTTCCGCGCCTGCCGCAAGAAAAGCTTCGGCTTTGCGCTGCTGAGCGCCATCTGCGGCGAGATCATCATGGTGCTGGGCTACTTTGTGTTTGAGGATTTCATTCTTGGCTACGGCATGGCCGCGGCGGCGGAGATCCCGGGCAACGCAGCACAGGCTGCCGTCGGCATCGTGGGCGGTCTGGCGCTGTACTTTGCGCTGAACAAAGTGCCGCAGATCCGCGATTTCTCCGAGGCCGCGCTGGCAAAAAAGCAGAAATAAATCCATTCCATACGCAAAACAGCCGCTCCCGATCGGGAGCGGCTGTTATTTTATCGCTATTTACACCACGCGCACGCGGATGACCTCCGGGATACGGTCGATCTTTGCCACCTGATCGTCATCGAGGCGGCCGTTGAGGTCGATCATGGCATAGGCATACGCGCCGTAAGCCTTGTTGATCATGTTCTCGACGTTCAGGCCCGTGCTGCAGGTGATCTCGAGGAACTGGTTGAGCATCGTCGGCACGTTCTGGTGCAGGATGCACACGCGGCTGACGCCCATGCGCTCGAGCGTCGCGTCCGGGAAGTTGACGGAGTTTTTGATGTTGCCGTTGGCAAGATAATCATAGAGTTCGCGCGCGGCCATGACGGCGGACTTCTCCTCGCTCTCGGGTGTGCAGGCACCCAGATGCGGCAGAGCGATGATATTGTCGACGCCGACGACCTTTTCGTTGGGAAAGTCCGTGACATACTTGCCGACGCGGCCGGAGGCAATGGCGGCGAGCATGGCGTCGTCGTCCACGATCTCGGCGCGCGACTCGTTGATGATGCGCACGCCGTCTTTCATCTTGGAAAACGCCGTCGCATCGAGCATATGGAACGTCTGATCCGTGTATGGCACGTTGATGCTGATATAGTCCGCCTTGGCATAGATGCCGTCGAGATTCACCTCGTGCTTGACATCGCGCGAGAGACGCCATGCGGCATCCACGGACAGATACGGATCATACCCGCAGACATTCATGCCGAGCGACACGGCGGCATTTGCGATCAGCGCGCCGATCGCGCCGAGGCCGATGACGCCCAGCGTCTTGCCCATGAGCTCGGGGCCGGCAAACTGCGATTTGCCCTTTTCAACGAGCGCGGGGATGTCCTTGCCCCGCCCGTTGAGCCCCTTGACCCAGTCGATGCTGCCGAGCACGTCGCGCGACGAGAGCACGAGCGAGCAGAGGATCTGCTCCTTGACCGCCTCGGCATTTGCGCCGGGCGAGTTGAACACGACGATGCCGCGATGGCAGCAGTCCTCGAGCGGGATGTTGTTCGTGCCGGCACCGGAGCGCGCGATGGCGATCAGGCTCGGCTCAAAGGCATAGCTGTGCAGGTTGGCCGAGCGCAGGATCAGACCGTCCGGATCCGGAATGTTCTCCCCGACAACGCAGCCGCGCTCTTCGAGCTTCTGCAGGCCGCAGGGGGATATATGGTTCATGGTCTTAATTTTATACATGATGTTCTACCTCAAACTGTTTCAGATAATCCACGAGCGCATCCACACCCGCCATCGGCATGGCGTTATAGAGCGAAGCGCGCATGCCGCCGGCGATGCGGTGGCCCTTGAGATTCAGCAGACCGCGCGCCGCCGCGCCGCTGATAAATTCCTTATCGAGCGCATCGTCCCCGGTGCGGAACGTGACGTTCATATCCGAGCGGGAGCCCGGCTGCGCGCAGGGATGAAACAGCGCGCTGTTATCGAGAAAGTCATACACCTTTGCGGCGCGCGCATGCTTGAGCTGCTGCATGCCTTCCACGCCGCCCTGCCGCTCGAGCCACGCGAGCACAAGTCCGAGGATGTAGATATTCCAGCACGGCGGTGTGTTGTACATGGAGTCCTTGTCGATCATGCGCTGATAGCTGTACATGACCGGCGTGATGGGCAGTTCGTGCCCGGCGAGGCTGCGGTCAACGATCGCGACCGTCAGGCCGGCCGGGGCCATGTTCTTCTGCGCGCCGGCAAAGATCACGCCGTATTTTGACACGTCAACCGGGCGTGAAAGAATGTCCGACGACATGTCGCACGCAAGCGGCACGCGGCCGGTCTCCGGCACGTACTGCCACTCGGTGCCGTAGATCGTATTATTGGCACAGTAATAAAAATAGGACGCGTGCGCATCGAGCTGCAGCTCACTCTGCTGCGGGATGCGGGTGTGGCCGCAGGTGGAGGTATCCGCCGCGATGTGCACCTTGCCGTACTTCTCGGCCTCTTTGGCCGCATTGCCGGAAAAATGCCCGGTCACGGCATAGTCCGCCGTCCCCCGCTCACCCATCAGATTGAGCGGGATCATGGAAAACTGTGCCGTGCCGCCGCCCTGCAAAAACAGGATCTCGTGTGTGTCCGGCACGGACAGTGCGGCGCGGAAACGCGCCTTCACGTCCTGAAAAATATCCGAAAAGGCCTGACTTCGGTGACTCATCTCCATCACGGACATGCCCGTGCCATGGTAATTGAGCAATTCCGCCTGCGCCTGACGGAGCACTTCCTCCGGCAGGACCGACGGTCCGGCAGAAAAATTGAACGTTTCACTTCGGGTCACGGAAATCGCCTCCAGGGGTCAAAATTCATCGCATACAGCACATTCTGCATGGATTGAGAAAAGTCTAACACGTTCCGCAAAGCGCGTCAAACCAAATCCCCCACAAGCATTTGATCGGAAACGGCAGAGATTTTGACATTTTTCACAACGCCGCGCAGATTGTCCCCCGCAACGCGCACCAGACAATAGTTATCCGAGTGCCCGACCCAGTTTCCGTCGTGCTCCGTCTCGAACAAAACGGGTAAAATCCGGCCGACCTGCTGCGCCAGATAGCGCTGCTTGCAGGCATCGGCCACGCGCTGCGCCTCGTGCGCGCGCGCCGACTTGACCGCGTGGCTGAGCTGCTCCGGCATGGCGTCCGCCTTCGTGCCGGGGCGGCGGGAATACGGAAACACGTGCACGGCCGCAAAGCCGACCTGCTCCAAAAACGCCACCGCCGCCGCCTGATCGGCCTCCTTCTCACCGGGGAAGCCCGTGATCATGTCCGCCGTGAGCGCACACCCCGGGAAATACCGCCGCAGCCGCTCGACGCAGGCGAGAAACTCCGCCGTGTTATATTTGCGGTTCATGCGCGCGAGCGTGCGGTCGCACCCGCTTTGCAGTGAGAGATGAAAATGCCGGCAGACCTGCCCGGTCGCGGCGGCGCGGCGGCAGAAGTCCTCCGTGATGACCGTCGGCTCAAGGGAACCCAGGCGCAGGCGCATCTGCGGCGCGGCCGCGGCAACCGTCTCCACAGCGTCGGCCAGTGTCAGCGCGCCCGGCAGATCCCGGCCGTAGGACGCGATCTCGATGCCGGTCAGCACCAGCTCCCGGTAGCCCTCGGCGGCCAGATGCGCCGCCTGACGCGCCATTTCCTCGAGCGGCAGGCTGCGGATGCGGCCGCGCGTATACGGGATGACGCAGTAGGTGCAGAAATTATTGCAGCCGTCCTGAATCTTCAGCATCGCGCGCGTGCGGCCGTAGGCCGCACCCGCCGGCAGCGGCTCAAAGTCAAAGCGCTGGAACGGATTATCCACGCACGTGACGGGCGTGTGCTCGCGAAATGCACGCAGAATATCGTCCACAAACGCCTGCTTGCTGCCGCTGCCGTGCACCACGTCGGCACCGATGGACGCCGCGTCCTCCGGACTGAGCTGCGACCAGCAGCCGCACACGGCGCACAGCGCCTGCGGGTGTTCCTCGCGCAGTTTGCGGATCATCTGGCGCGACTTGCGCCCGCCCTCCGCCGTGACGGCGCAGGTGTTGACGACGATCAGGTCGACCGGTTCGCCGTCCGCCGCGGGCGTAAAGCCGTGCGCGTGCAGGAGCGTTTCGATCGCCTGCGCTTCATACTGGTTGACCTTGCAGCCGAGGGCGGTTATAATGTAATGCATAAAAACATCTCCAAATCGAGGTAAGAAATCATGGTTTATCTGGACAATGCCGCAACGACCCGTGTCTGCCCGGAGGCAGCGGAGGCGGCAGTACATATGATGACGGAGTGCTTCGGCAACCCGAGCACGACCTACAAGCTCGGCCGCGAGGCCAAGGCCGCCGTGGATAAGGCGCGCAGCCAGATCGCGAAAGCGCTCGGCTGCCAGCCGGACGAGGTGTATTTCACATCCTGCGGCTCCGAGGGCGACAACTGGGCGCTCATCTCCGGCGCGCGGTACATGCGCCGCCGCGGGAAACACATCATCAGCTCCGCCGTGGAGCACGACGCGGTGCGCAAGTCGCTGGACTTTCTGGAAAAAGAGGGCTACGAGATCACGCGCCTGCAGCCGGACGGCACCGGCGCCATCCCGCTCGAGCGCGTGCGCGCGGCGCTGCGGCCGGACACGATCCTCGTCTCGCTCATGATGGTCAACAATGAGACCGGCGCGGTCAATGACATTGCCGCCGTCGCCCGGATGCTCAAGGTGGAAAACAGCATTGCCCTGCTGCACACGGACGCCGTGCAGGGATTTCTAAAGGTGCCGTTCTCGGCCAAAACGCTCGGCGCGGACATGATCACCATCAGCGGCCACAAAATCCACGCGCCGAAAGGCATCGGCGCGCTCTACATCCGCAGCGGGCTGAAGCTGCCGTCCTATATCCTCGGCGGCGGGCAGGAGCGCGGCATGCGCGCCGGCACGGAGCCAACGCCGCAGATCGTCGCCTTTGGTACGGCGGCCGAGATCGGCAGCGCAAAAATGGCCGAGGCCACAAAAACCATGGCTGAGCTGCGCGCCCACGCCATTGACCGGCTGACGGCCGAGGTGGACGGTCTTGTCGTCATCGGCGGAGGCTCACCGCATATTCTCAGCATTTCCCTGCCCGGCTACCGGAGCGAGGTTTTGATGAACTTCCTCGAAGCCCGCGGCATTTACACATCAAAAAGCTCCGCCTGCAAAAAGGGCGGGCGGAGCCATGTACTTGAGGCGATCGGGCTGCCGTCGAACGTGATCGACGGCGCGCTGCGCATCAGCTTTTCGCGCTACACCACGCGGGAAGACATCGACGCGCTGTGTGATGCGCTGCGGGATGCAAAGCAATCCCTCTTCCCGTCACTTCACTGAACCATCCTGCGTATCCTTAAGCGATTCGGGCGGCGCTTCCTTCGGGAGGCGCACCGGCCGCATCGTGGCATCGTCGATGTAATCCAGGTCCATATATTCTGCGGTCTCCGTCTGGAGGCCGCGTTTTTTCAGCCCGTCATTGACCAGCTTCTCCAGGCCGGCATAGATCACAACGAACACCGGCACACCCAGCAGCATGCCGATAAAGCCGAACAGGCCGCCGCCGAGCAGGATGGCGAACATGATCCAGAAACCGTTGATGCCGGTGGAGTTGCCGAGGATCTTCGGCCCGATGATATTGCCGTCGATCTGCTGCAGGACAATGATGAAGATGACGTAGATCAGGCACTTCATCGGCGAGACAAGCAGAATGATCAGCGCCGTCGGCACCGCGCCGATAAACGGGCCGAACACGGGGATGATGTTCGTCACGGCGACGATCACGCTCACGAGCACGACATACGGCATGCGCATGATCGCACAGCAGATATAGCAGATGACGCCGATGATGGCGGAGTCAATGACCTTGCCGCTGATAAAGCCCATGAACGCCGTGTCCGTGAACCGGACGGCCTTGAGGATGCGCTTGGAGGCCTTGACGGAAAACAGGCTGTAGAGCACCATCTTGGACTTTGCGAGAAACAGCTCCATATTCGACAGCACATAGCAGGCGACAACGAAGCCGATGAGCACATCGAGGATTGCGCGCAGGACGGCGTAAATGCCGGTCGTCACGCTCGTGACCACCTTGCCCATAGAGGGCAGCAGCGCAGTCTTCGCCCAGTCGAGCAGGCTGTCCGACACATTGCCGGTCGCAGAGAGGAGCACTTCCTCTACCTCGGGATTGTTCTCAAAGAACTTGTTGATCCACCCGGTGATCGTGTCATAGTAATCCTGCGAGTTGAGCACGATGCTCTCCACGCTCGTATAGATCTGCGGGATGATGAGCCAGATGAGGGCGGCGATGATGAGCAGCGCGACCAGAATCGAGAGCGCGACGGACAGGCCGCGCGCAAGTGAGGTGCGCACCGGTTTTTTCGGGCGGATCTTTTTGAGCAGCGGCTCAAAGAGCTTGCGCTGGAATACCTTCGTCAGCGGCCAGAGCAGGTAGGCGATCACCATGCCCCAGATGATGGGGCTGAGGATACCGAGCAGCGAGCTGATCGCATCGCCGATCGATTTGCCGTGCTGCAGCAGCATGTAAAACAGAATGCAGCACGCGATCACGCCGAACGCCGTGATGCCCCAACCGAGGTATTTGTTTTTCGGATCAAATCGCTTCATAAACCGTCTCCCCCATCGCGCCCGGCGGCGCCCACCAGTGTCTGTAATCAGTCGGATTTATTTTACTATCATGTGCCCGCACCGTCAAGCCGGTAATCCCGGGCTTTTCGCACATTTCCGACATGGTGCGCCGTATCTTGACACGCTCTGAGCGGTTTGGTGTGCAAAAGCCTGTGCAAATTGTGGGGACCCGGACTGCTTTTCCACGCGCCACCAGCATAGGGTGATAAGGAGAAATCAACGGAAAGGGCTGAGCATATGAAACGATGGACCTGTCTGCTGCTGGCGGCGCTGCTGCTGCTCACACCCGCAATGGCGCTCGAGCAGCCCACGGACGAAGAGCTGAAGATATCCGCACCGTCAGCGATCCTGATGGAGCGCTCGACCGGCACGGTGTTATATGAGAAAAACGCCGATGAGCACCTATCCCCCGCCAGCGTGACGAAGGTCATGACGCTGCTGCTTATCATGGAGCAGCTCGACAGCGGCCAGCTGAATACGAGCGACATCGTGACCGCCAGCGCCCACGCCAGCTCCATGGGCGGCAGCCAGATCTGGCTCAAAGAGGGCGAGCAGATGAGCGTGGACGAGATGCTCAAGTGCATCGCCGTCAACTCCGCCAACGACTGCGCCGTCGCCATGGCCGAGCACATCTCCGGTTCCGAGGAGGCGTTCACCAAGCGCATGAACGACCGCGCGAAAGAACTGGGCATGGAAAACACGCAGTTTCTCAACTGCACGGGCCTGACCGATGACCCCGGCCACTACACGACGGCGCGCGACATTGCGTGCATGTCCCGCGCGCTGCTGGCCCATCCGCACATCCGCGCGTACACCACCATCTGGATGGACACCGTGCGCGGCGGCCGCTTCGGTCTCGCCAACACTAACAAGCTCATCCACGCCTATCCCGGCGCGACCGGCCTGAAAACCGGCTACACCCAGCAGGCCATGCACTGCCTGTCGGCCAGCGCCGAGCGCGACGGCGTGGAATACATCGCCGTGGTGCTGCACGCCGAGAGCTCCAAGGCGCGCTTTGCTGACGCGGCGACGCTGCTCAACTTTGCCTTTGCCAACTATTCGCTCTATTCCATCGCGGCCAACACGGTCATCCCGCCCGTGCGCGTGCAGTTTGCGGAAACGGACAGCGTGCAGCCGGTGCTCTCCGGCGCGGACGCCATCGTCGTGCGCAAGGGTACGGCCGCGCCGCAGACGGATATCGCGCTCGACGAGGATCTGCGCGCCCCCCTGGAGCCGGGCGCGCAGGTCGGCACCGTGACCGTCACCGACAGCGGCGGCGACACACTCATCCTGCCGCTGGTCGTTCCGGACGGCGCTGCGCGCATCTCGACGGCGCATCTCTGGCTGCAGCTGCTGCGCGCGCTGTGAGACGACAGATTTTCGGTTGCGAAATCCGGATTATCGTGTATACTGGTGATATCCTTTAAGAGAGAAGGTATCGCAATGATCAAAGTGGATCTCTCCGGCGCGGCCGGATTTTTTGACCCTGCAGGGCCGGACTATGCGGCCGCCGCACAGGCGCACCGCACGCTGCTCGAGCACACGGGCGCCGGTGCGGAGTTTACCGGCTGGCTCGATCTGCCGGGGCGTATGCAAAACGGCGAGCTCAAGCAGATCCTCGCCGCCGCATCCCGCATCCGCGGCCGCGCACAGGCGCTGGTCGTCGTAGGCATCGGCGGGTCGTATCTCGGCGCAAAGGGCGCCGTGGAGCTGCTGCGGCCGCACCCGCAGCCCGGCGACCCGAAAATTCTGTTTGCCGGCAACTCCCTGTCCCCGGACGCGCTGATGCATCTGCTCGAGGAACTGGGCGATCTGGACTTTGACCTGAACGTTGTCTCCAAGTCCGGCACCACGCTCGAACCGGCGCTCGCATTCCGGATGTTCCGCGGCCTGCTGGAGGCAAAGTACGGCCCGGAAAAGGCCAAAAAACACATCTTCGCCACGACGGACGCCCACCGCGGCGTGCTCAAGCACATGGCGGATGAAGAGGGCTGGGAGACGTTCGTTGTGCCGGACGACGTCGGCGGGCGCTACAGCGTGCTGTCTGCCGTCGGCCTGCTGCCGATGGCCGCCGCCGGCATCGACGTGCAGACCGTGATCGGCGCGGCCATCGAGGCCTTTGCCGCCATGAGCGCGCAGTCGCCCGAAAACCCCGCGTGGCAGTATGCCGCCGCGCGCCAGCACCTGTATCAGCTGGGCAAGACGACCGAGATCCTCGCCTGCTATGAACCGTCGTTCCGCTTCATGGCCGAGTGGTGGAAGCAGCTCTACGGCGAGAGTGAGGGCAAAAACGGCATCGGCATCTTCCCCGCCTCCGTCGAATACAACGCCGACCTGCACTCCATGGGTCAGTATATTCAGGACGGACCGCGCACGCTCATGGAGACCGTCGTCTCGTTCGAGCAGCCGCAAAATGAGTTCACCGTCCCGTTCGCCATGGGCGACCCCGACCGGCTCAACTATCTCGCCGGGCGCAGGCTCAGTGACATCAGCCGCATGGCACAGGAGGCCGTCAAGGCCGCGCACATCTCCGGCGGCGTGCCGAACCTGGAGGTGCGTGTGCCGAAGCGCGACGAGGCCGGCTTTGCCTGGCTGGTGTGCTTCTTCGAGCTGGCATGTGCCATTTCGGGCTATATGTCCGGCGTCAATCCGTTCGATCAGCCCGGTGTTGAGGCATATAAGAAGAATATGTTCTCCCTGCTCGGCAAACCGGAGGCAAACTGAGAAAAGTTATCGTTGCAGTCGGCGCGAAAACGTGCTAATCTAGGCATAGGGTATCACCCTGACTTTCAAAAGGAGTGTGATTGACATATGGTCCAACTGATCATGGGTCTCAAAGGTTCCGGCAAAACGAAGCGTTTGGTGGAAATGGTCGCCACGGCCGTCCGCGAGGAATCCGGTTCTGTCGTGTGCATTGAAAAGGATAAAAAACTTACGTATGACATTCCCTATCAGGCTCGCCTGATCTACGCCTGCGACTACGCATACGCGATGGGCTCTTACGATTTCTTCAAGGGCTTCCTCAGCGGCCTGCATGCCGGCAACTACGACATCACCCATGTGTTCGTTGACAACTTCACGAAAATGCTCTCTGAGGTCTCTGAGCAGCAGATCGCGGAGTTCCTGGCCTGGTTGAATGATTTCTCCGAGCGGGAACACATTCAGTTCACCCTGTCTCTGAGCATGGATCCTGCGACGACTGGCAGCGAGATTACCAAATACATGATCTGACACACGGCAAAACCGCCGCTCCGAACATCCGGAGCGGCGGTTTTTTGCGCGCATTATTCGGCGAGCTCGCGGTACATGGCCGCAGCGTCGTCTTTTTTTGCGTTTTCCGTGACGGCAAGCACTTCCACCTTCACGGTGCGCTGGCCGAAGGCGATCTCGATCACGTCGCCAACCTTGACGTCATACGACGCCTTGGCCGTGCGCCCGTTGACCGTGATGCGCTGACCGTCGCAGGCATCGTTTGCCACGGTGCGGCGCTTGATGAGCCGCGAAACTTTCAGATATTTGTCCAGGCGCATAGGCATCCTCCTGTGAAAAACGCTCCGGGTCCGGCCCGGAGCGTTTGATCGTTCTTATTTGGAAACAGCGTCCTTGAGCACTTTGCCGGCCTTAAAGACGGGCACGCGCGTCGCCGGGATCTCGATCTCTTCCTTGGTCTTGGGGTTGCGGCCGATACGGGAGCCGCGCTCCTTGATGTCGAACACGCCGAAGCCGACGAGCTGCACCTTTTCGCCGACCTCGAGGTTGGCGGTGATGGTGTCAAACGTCGCGTTGACGGCCTTCTCGCTGTCCTTCTTGGACAGGCCGGTCTTTTCGGCAACTGTTGCGATCAGTTCTGCCTTATTCATGATGGTAATCCTCCTACTTCATGTTTGTGTTGGCATATGCCACGATATAGAATTCCGCACAGGTCTCTCACTGCTGTGCAGATTTCTTTCCTTTGTTGTGCGCACCGGCAGTCTGCTTGGCCTGCTGCCAGAGCGGCTGCATCTGCGCGAGCGTGCGCTGCTCGAGCGGCACACCGCTGTCCGCTGCTGCGGCCTCCATGGCGGCAAAGCGGCGGATGAATTTTTCGCACGCGGCGTGGGCCGCCTGCTCGGGATCGACCCCCGCAAAGCGCGCCACCTTCACGGCGGCGAACAGCAGGTCGCCCAGCTCTTCGGCCACGGCGTCCGCGTTGCTGGAGGCCACGGCCACGCGCAGCTCCCGCGTCTCTTCTTCGACCTTGTCGAGCGCCGCATCCGCATCCGGCCACTCAAAGCCGGTTTTGGCTGCCTTGGCCTGGATCTTCTCACAGCGCCAGAGCGCCGGCAGGCTGCGGGCCACGCTGTCCATTGCCTCGGCGGTGGTCGTCTGCGCGCGCTCGCGCTGCTTGATCGTGTCCCAGTCCGGCGCATCCGGCTCGTCGCGCCGGAACACGTGCGGGTGCCGGTAGACGAGCTTTTTGCAGGCAGCGTCCGCAACGTCGTCAATATCAAAATGCCCGGCCGCGCGCTCAATATCCGTGTGGAACAGCACCTGCATGAGCACATCGCCCAGTTCTTCCTTCAGGTGCGCCGTGTCACCGGCGTCGATAGCCTCACAGGCCTCGTACGTCTCCTCCAGGAAGTTGCGGCGGATGCTCTCGTGTGTCTGCACCTGATCCCACGGACAACCGTCCGGTGAGCGCAGGAACGTGATGAGCGCCACGAAGTCACGCAGGTCATAGCTTTCTTTGCAGAGAAAATCTAACACAATTTCGCTCCTTCTGCAACCCTTTTTTGAAAAAACCATTGAATATTCAGGATTTTTCGGTGTTATGTCATCTGATGTGCAAAACTTTCGCAAGCTTCTCGCCCTTCGGGATGAGCTGCAGATCGGCAAGTGTGATCGCATGCGTTTTCACGACTGCGACCAGATACGTCACGACCGCGCAGGCCATCGACACGAGCATGGCCAGCGCCATGCGCTTCCAGCTCAGGTCGCCGCCCATGGCGGCGGACAGGCCTGCATACACCCCCCAGGCCACGACTGCCATCATCAGCGTGCTCAGCAGCGGGCGCACAAGCGCCCGGCCGACGTTCGGCCGCTCACGGAGCGTTTTGCACAGGAAAATGTGGTTCATGGTGCAGATGACAAGATAGCACGCGAGCGTTCCGACCGGCGCGCCGGTGATATTCAGCTCCGGCACTGCGATCAGAAACCAGTTGACCGCGATCTTCGCAAGGCCCCCGGCCAGCATGGAATAGACCGGATAGATTTCATGCCCGGTCGCCTGCAGGACCGCTGTGGTAATCAACGAAATGCACACAAACACCGACGCAACGCCCAGCAGCATCAGCAACGTGGGACCGACCGCGTTGCTGCGCGGATAGAGCACGTTGACGATCGGGTAAGACAGCACGGCAAGGCCGATGCCCATCGGCATGGCAACTGCCGCGGAGATGCGCAGCGCGGACTCCGCAATGGTTTTCGACTGCGTATACTTTCCCTGCACGACTGCCGCCGCGATGGCCGGGACGATGCTGATCGTCATCGGCGTCACGAAAGCGGCCGGGAGATTATACAGCGTCTGCACCTTGCCGTAAACGCCGTAGAGGACGTTGGCATACGACTCGGAATAGCCGAGCGCCGTCTGCAAGCGGTACATGATGAGCTTTGTGTCCACGAGATTGATGATGCTCAGCACGCTGGAGCCGAGCGCGATCGGGATGCTGATGCGCAGCAGCGTGGCAAGAATATGCCCTGCGGACTTCGGCACATCCGGATCTGCGACCGGTTTTTCCGGATAGTGGCGGTGATAATAGATCGCCACATAGATCAGTGCAAAGCCGCCGCCCGCCGTAACGCCGAAGATGGCACCCGCCGAGGCGACCGGCAGGCTCTTGCCCGCGCGCGTAAAGCTCCACGCAAGCACGAGACCGACCACGACCTTGCCCGCGACCTCGAGGATCTGCGAGACGGTCGTCGGCTTCATGTTGCTCATGCCCTGGGCATAGCCGCGGTACGTGCTTGTCAGGTACACGAGCACAAGCGCCGGTGACAGCGCCCAGATGCTCTGCGCCGCGCGGACATTGTTGAGCATCCCGGCCAGCTCCGTCGGGAACAGGAACATGACCAGTCCGAGCAGCAGGCCGAAAATGGCAAACGTCAGCCAGGCCACGCGGAAGATCTTGCGCGCCTGCATGGGACGGCCGAGTGTGTCCGCCTCGCTGATCATGCGCGAGAGCGCGACCGGCATGCCCGCCGTGGCCATGTTGAGAAAGACGTAATAGATATTGTAGGCAACGGAGAAATAGCCGTATCCCTCGTCGCCAAGAATATTGCCGAGCGGGATCTTATAGATCGCGCCGAGGATCTTGATGACCACAACGCCGGCCGTCATCATGGCCGCGCCGTGGAGATAGTTCTGCTTGCTGCTTTCCTGCAAAGCGCACTCCCTCCCCGCTGAAATTTCACGTGCCGGTATACTTTACACTACCGGACAGAAAAAATCAAGGGAATGCAGTGCATTCCCTTGATTTGCGGTTCTTTTTTTCGATTCAGGCCTTGCGCACGGAGTCGATGTGGCGCGTCAGGTCGAGCATCTTGTTCGAGAAGCCCCACTCGTTGTCGTACCACGCCATGAGCTTGACGAAGTGATCGTTGAGCGCGAGGCCGGCCTTGGCATCAAAGATGCTGGTGTGCGGGTCGGTGATGAAGTCGGAGGAGACGACCTCGTCGTCGACATACTCGACAACACCGGCCATCGGGCCTTCCGCAGCGGCCTTGACGGCAGCGCAGATCTCATCATACGTCGCAGCCTTCTCGAGGCGGCAGGTCAGGTCGACGATGGACACGTCCGCGCTCGGGATGCGCATGGAGGTGCCGGTCAGCTTGCCCTGCAGGGCCGGAATGACCTTGCCGACAGCCTTGGCAGCGCCGGTGCTGGTCGGGATGATGTTGCCGTGCACGCCGCGGGACAGGCGCCAGTTCTTCTTGGAGAAACCGTCGACGACCTGCTGGGTGGCCGTATCGGCATGGACAGTGGTCATGAGGCCCTCGACGATGCCGAAGTTATCGTTGATGATCTTGGCCAGCGGAGCCAGGCAGTTCGTGGTGCAGGAAGCATTGGAAACAACCTGAATGTCCGGCGTATAGGAATCCAGATTGACGCCGCAGACGAACATCGGCGTATCGTCCTTGGACGGACCGGAGAGCACAACGACCTGCGCGCCGGCGTCCAGATGATCCTGTGCCTTTTCCTTGGTCAGGAACTTGCCGGTGCACTCGAGCACATACTCAACACCCAGCTCGCCCCAGGGCAGGAGCTTCGCATCGCGGTTGTCGAGCAGCGCAACACGTTTGCCGTTGACGATCAGGGCCGGGTTCTCGCCGCCCTCATAATCGACGGTGCCGTTGAAGCGGCCGTGCACGGAATCGTACTTCACGGTATACGCCAGCTGCTCCGGCGTTTTATCCGGCGCGTTGACGGCGACGACCTCGATATCGTCGGCGCAGATCGCGGCGCGGAACACCAGACGGCCGATGCGGCCGAAGCCATTGATGCCAATTTTAATCATGCTCTATTCCTCCTGTTATATCTGCTGCGCACAGCACGCAGCGCAATTTCTTCGCCTACATTCTATAACAATTCCGCCGAAAGCGCAACCACATTCTTACCGGTGCGGCCAGCTGTGTCGATCATTTGTTACAAAATTTCGCTTTTATGTGTGTTAAAACTTGTATCTATTGACGAGTTCTGCTATACTGTTTTTTAATACATCTTAGGGGGGATTGGAAAATGAGCAACACTTTGATCATCGACTCGCTCAACACGCTGTTCTCGATGAGCAACACCGCCGTGCTCGGCGCGCAGGAGCAATTCGTCGCGTTTATGAACCCGGCAGCACAGGAGCTTTTTCGCGGCGACCGCACGAATCACAAGCTCTCCGAGCTGCTGCCGGCGCACATCACAGAAGCCTCGGCCACGGAATTCGTCACGTCGGCAACGATCGAAAAACGCCACGTCATCATCTCCGTGACGTCGTTTGGTGCGTTTCGGCTGTTTTCGCTCGTACCGCAGGATGAAAATGCCCTGCGGGCCGGGGCACAGTTTGCACCGTTTCTGGCGTCGCTCAACGCCTTCCGTGCACTCACGACGTATTTCTCGGACTACGCCATGCAGCTCAGCGACGTGCGCTTCCGGCGCAACGCCGCCGAACTGACGCAGTTTTACTACCGGCTGCTGCGCTTTACGCTCAACGCCTCCACGGCCTCCGGTCTGTATGACGGCACGCTTGCATTCATGCCGCAGCTGTGCGACCTGGGCAAAGAGTGCCGGACGCTGCTTGACAACATCCAGCCGATCACCGACGCCAACGGCATTGTGCTCGAGGTCAGCATCCCGGACGAGCCGATCAACTGCGCGCTCGACACGGCGCTCATCCAGCGGATGCTGCTCAACATCATTGCCAACTGCACGGAGCGCTGCAAGCACGGCGACCGCATCCGCTTTACCGTCGCGCAGGAGGGGGACCACGCCGACATCACCATCCGCGACGACGGCGTGCGCATCCCGCCGGCAAAGCTCGGGACGATCTTCATCCCGCTGCGCGTGACCGGTGTGGACTTCTCCGATCTGAGCAGCAACAGCTTTGGCCTGACGGTCGCGCTCGGCATTGCAGAAAAGCACAACGGCACCATCCTGCTCGAGAGCAACGAGTGGGGCGGGACCACGTTCCACGTCGTGCTCAGTACGGCGCTGCCGGAAACGAGCCTCTTCCGCGCACCGAAGGTGCCATATGCCCACGCGCAGGATGATCCCATCCTGGTCTACCTGTCCGATCAAATGCCGGATCGGGCGCTGTAAGCAATTCCAATATCAAATGGCGTGCCGCCCGAAACCGGGCGGCACGCCGTCTTTTTATTCGGTTGTCAGGTAACGCGCGCGCAGCGTCTCCCGTTCGGACGCGCCGACGCCGAGCGCCTGCGTCAGGAACGCATCCACGCTGCCGTACTGCACCGCGATCGCATCGCGCGCCGCCGTCAGGAACGCCGCGTCCGCGCGGTCAAACGTGCGGATGACCTCCCGCTCCGCCTCACTCAGGTCATAGTCCGCGACCGCCGTCAGCAGGCAGTCGGTCGAGGCGGCCATACGCTCGTTGGTGACCAGATAGTTTTCCACAATGACCGGCCAGTCCACGCCCAACGCCGTGAGCAGCAGCATTGTGCCGACGCCGACGCGGTCCTTCCCCGCCGTGCAGTGATAGAGCAGCGCGCCGTCTGTCTGCGCGAGCAGGAGTGCAAAAAACTGCCGGTAATGCGCGATGGCAAATTCCTGCGTGACGAGACTGCGGTACAGCTCACACATGAACGCCCGCTCCCGGCCGGCCATCGCTTTTGCATGCGCGACAACGGCCGCATAGGGGTCGGCGTGCTCCTCCCGCGTCAGGCCGGCCGCCGCCTGCTGCACGATCGGACAGTGGACATACTGCACGTCCGGCAGGACACGGTCCGGCTTCTGCTCCCGCTCGAGGTCGGTGCGAAAGTCCACGACCGTGCGCAGCGGATATTGGCTGAGCGTCTGCGCATCCGGCTCCGTAATACCGGCGAGCTCGCCGCTGCGCAGCAGCAGACCCGGACGGACCGTGCGGCCGTCCATGGTGGGCAGGCCGCCGAGGTCACGCGCGTTCGGCGCGCCGCGCAGCAGCCAGCGCTCAGAGATTGAAAAGTTGTTTTCCATTTTGCAGTGTCACCTCCGCGACTTGGTCTGTCGTCATGCCCTTGATCTCCGCGATGCGCGCGGCAATATACGGCAGGTTGCGCGAATCGTTGCGCTTGCCGCGGTTCGGCACCGGGGCCAGATAGGGCGAATCCGTTTCGAGCAGCATCCGGTCGGCCGGGCAGGCGGCGATCACATCCAGCGCCTTTACGGCATTCTTATACGTGATCGGCCCGTCAAAACCGAGATACCAGCCGCGGCGCAGCAGCTCGCGCGCCATCTCCACGCTGCCGGAAAAGCAGTGGAACACGCCGCGCAGGCCCGGATAGTCGCACACGATGCGCAGGCTGTCGCCGTGCGCCTCCCGGTCGTGGATGATGACCGGGAGATCCAGCTCCCGCGCAAGCTCCAGCTGCGCGCGCAGCATGATCTCCTGCGTCGCCTTCGTGGAGGTGTCCCAGTAATAGTCCAGGCCGATCTCACCGATGGCGCAGACTTTTGGCTGCGCCGCCAGCGCGCGGATCTGCTCCAGACTGTCATCCGTCCAGCCGGCGGCCTCCTCCGGGTGCCAGCCAACAGCGGCATAGACGAAATCATATGCCTGCGCGATGGCAACGGCGCGCGCGGACGTCACGGCGCAGTCACCGGGGTCCACGATAAGCGCGACACCGCTCTCATGCACGGCACGCAGCACCTCGTCACGGTCGGCGTTGAACTTTCCGCTGTCGTAGTGCGCGTGGGTATCGAAATACTGTGTCATTCGGCGTGATAGGTCGCGGCCGGGCGGCGCTTGTGCTCGCTGCGGCTATGGTAGCGGTCGATGATGGCCTTGTCGTGCTCATTGGCCTCGCCAGTGAGGATGTACTTATCAATGGCGGCGTAGGTCACGCCCATCTCCTGCTCGTCCGTCTGGCCCTCGAAGAGGCCGGCGGACGGCGCCTTGCGGATGATGTTCTCCGGCGCGTGCAGCCAGGTCAGAAACTCGTAAATTTCCGTCACGGTCAGGTCGGCAACGGGGTTGAAGTCATACGCGCCGTCGCCCCACTTCGTGAAATAGCCCATATATGCCTCGCTGCGGTTGCCGGTGCCGGCGACGAGACGGCCCTCGGCCGCGCCAATGGTATAGAGCGTGAGCATGCGCAGACGCGGGGCGATGTTCGACGTCGCCATCTGGTTGAGCGTCGTGACGGCGGAGACCGTCTGCATGACGAGCTCCTTTTCCGCCGTGAGGTCGACCGTGCGTGTCTCGATGTTGAACTGCTCGGCCACAGCCAGACCGTCGCTCATGTCCTCGCCGAAGTTGCGCTTGGAGGCGCACGGCATCATGATGCCGACCGTATTGTCACACGCCGCCTTGCAGAGGATGCCGACGAGCGCACTGTCCTTGCCGCCGCTGTTGCCGTAGATGACGCCCTTGGCGCCGCTGCTTTTGAGCAGGTCGCGGATAAAGGCGACGCGGTTTTCAAATTCTTTTGCATAATCTCGCATGATTTCCACTCCGTTTCTTTCGTTACTCCTGGATCATAGCCAGAAATTCAGCTTCCGTAATAATGGGTGTGCCGAGCGTGAGCGCCTTTTGATACTTCGAGCCGGTGTTTTCCCCGGCGAGCAGATAGGACGTCTTTTTTGACACGGAGGAACTCGTCTTGCCGCCGAAGCGCTCGATGATGGCGCTGGCCTCGTCGCGGCTGAAATGCTCGAGCGCGCCGGTGAGCACGAACGTCTTACCGGCAAAGCGGCGGTCCACCACCTGCTCCTTGGAATCGAAGCTGACGCCCGCGTCGCGCAGCAGCCGGATCTGGTGCTGCGACTGCGGATTATCGAACCACGCGCGCAGGTACGCCGCCGTCGTCGGGCCGACGTCCGGGATGGCCATGAGCTCTTCCTCCGTCGCCGCCATGAGCTTGTCCAGCGTGCCGAAGTGCATGGCCAGCACCTTGGCTGCCTTCTGCCCCACCTGCCGGATACCGAACGCGCACAGCAGGCGCGCCATGCCGGCGTCCTTACTCTTTTCGATGGCTGCCATGAGGTTCTCGGCCGACTTTTTCCCCATATGGTCCAGCGCCGCGACCGACTGCGGCTCGAGCGCATACAGCTCCGCCGGGGAGTGCACGAGCCCCGCCTCGATCAGCGACTGGCACAGCGAGATGCCGAGGCCGTCGATGTCCATTGCCTCGCGGGAGGCAAAGTGCGCAATGTTGCGCAGCCGCTGTGCCGGGCACTCCGCGCCCGTGCAGCGCAGGGCCGCACCGTCCGGATCGCGCACGACGGGCGCGCCGCACTCCGGGCAGGTGTCCGGCATATGAAACGGCACCGTACCCTCCGGCCGCTTGTCGCGCACGACGGAGAGGATCTCGGGGATGATCTCCCCCGCCTTCTGCACGAGCACCGTGTCGCCGATGCGCAGGTCGAGGTTATCAATGAAGTCCTGATTGTGCAGCGTGGCATTCGTGACGGTCGTACCGGCCAGACGCACCGGCTCAATGACCGCCTTCGGCGTGAGCACGCCCGTGCGGCCGACCTGCACGACGATGTCGCGCACGCGGCTCTCCTTCTTCTCCGGCGGGTACTTATATGCCACCGCCCAGCGCGGGAACTTTGCCGTGCTGCCGAGATACTGTCGCTGCGCAAGGTCGTTGATCTTGATGACCGCGCCGTCGATGTCGAATGGGAACGTCTCGCGGTTGTCGCCGATCCAATCGATGCGCGCGCAGCAGGCATCGAGCGTTTCACAGCGCTGATACGGCACGACCGGGAAACCCAGCGATGCCAGATAATCCAGCGTTTCCGTGTGCGTGGCGAACGTGCGGTCACTGTCAAACTGGAGGTTGAAGATGATGATATCCAGCTTGCGCGCCGCCGCGACCTTCGGGTCCTGCTGGCGCACGGAGCCCGCCGCCGCGTTGCGCGGATTGGCCAGCAGCGGCTGCTCGAGCAGCTCGCGCTCGGCATTGAGCGCCGCAAATACTTCGTGCGACATATAGACCTCGCCGCGCACGATGAGCTTTGCGGGCGCGTTGTCGAGCTTGAGCGGCAGATTGCGCAGCGTGCGGAGATTCTCCGTCACGTCCTCGCCGGTGATGCCGTCGCCGCGCGTGGCGCCGCGGACGAACACGCCGTTTTCATACTCGAGCGACATGGACAGACCGTCGATCTTCGGCTCGACGCAATAGTCATGCGCCTGCGTGAGCGCACCGTCCATGCGCGCGCCGAACGCGCGCAGCTCATCGAACGAAAACACATCCTGCAGGCTCTCGAGCGGCACCTGATGGCGCACCTGCGCAAAGGTATTGAGCGCGTAGCCGCCGACATGCTGCGTCGGCGAATCGGGCGAGGAATACTCCGGGTGCGCAGCCTCCAGCTCTTCGAGCCTGCGCATGAGCGTGTCATATTCAAAGTCGCTGATCTCGGGTGCGTCCTTCACGTAATAGAGAAAATTTGCGTGTTCCAGCTGACGGCGCAGCGTCAGAATCTCTTCGCGTACATCCATGTTGTTTACTCCACTTCCACATACGTCTGGGGCACCTTGCCGACGATGACCGTCTCGGCCAGCAGGACGTTCGTGCCCACGGTCTCGGTCTGGTGCTCCCAGGGCACCAGAATGTCGAGGTCCATCTTCACGTTCAGATATAGTTGATATTTGCTCTGGTTGATCGCGGCCGACATGAGTTCATTGTGATAGCTCACGTCCGACGTCGTCAGCACGAGGATGCGCACCGGCAGCGGCAGCTTCAGCCCGGGCAGAAAATTCACGCCGAAGAGCGTCTCGAGCGGAATGTCCAGCTCGACCTGTCCGTCATCGCCGTCCATCATGTGCTCGAGCACGAGCGAGGACACCTGCCCCACGTGCTCGGTATCGATGCTCACAGCCGTGATGGTCCCGTCGGCATCCGTGCGGTAGGTATAATAGTCGCCCTGCACCTGTGCCTGCGCCGCCGTGACGGCAGCGTTGATCTTCAGCTGCATGAGGTCACAGGCGGAGTTGACGGCCAGCTGCGTGATCAGGTGCAACACCGACACGGTGAAATACGCCATACTGCCCAGCAGGACGAGCACCAGCAGCAGCGCCGCCAGCTTCCGCTTCGGCCGCGGTGGGCGCCGGCGGGCGGCCGGTCTCCAGCGGCGAGACGCACAAATCATAGCAGATCCCCCCTGCCATGCTATGCAGCGACGGGGCGATCCATACCATTATTTCAGAGATTCTACAATGACGCGGAAGGTATTGCCGCGCTCTTCAAAGTTTTTGAAGAAATCAAACGACGAGCAGGCCGGCGAGAGCGTCACGATATCACCCGGCTGCGCAAGGCCATAGGCCGTCTCGACCGCCGCGCGGAAGTCAGGCGCCTCGACGAGCGGCAGCTTTTCCGGGTCATAGAATTTCGATGCGCGGATGGCGGAAGCAATGCGCTGCGCCGTCTCGCCGACGACGACCGCCGCCTTTGCGTGCAGGCAGACCTCGTCGCCAAGCGTGTCAAACGGGATATGCTTGTCGTGCCCGCCAAGGATGATGACCGGCGGCTTCGGCAGCGCGTGCAGACCCGCGATCGTGCGCGTGGGGCTCGAGGCGATGGAGTCGTTGATGAACGTGATGCCGTTGAGCTCGCGGATGCGCTCCATGCGGTGCGGTACGCCGGAGAAGGTATGCGCGACCTGAACGCACGCCGCGTTGCCGATCAAACCGTCGGTCGCGGCAAAGGCCGCCATATAGTTTTCCACGTTGTGCGCGCCGGGGATGCGGATCTCGGCAGCGTCAAGAATTTTCTCTGGCTTGCCGTCGTGTGCGCGGTAAATGACGCCATCCGTGCAGTAAACGCCGTTTTCCACCGGGCCGATGCTGCTGAAATAGCGCACGCACCCCGGCGCCTCGGCCGCGAAACGCGGGGTATGGGCATCCTTCGCGTTGAGCACCAGGCAGCCGTCCGGCCGCTGGCCGCGGTAAATGCTGCATTTGGCCGACACATAGTCCTCGAAATCCGGATGGACATCCAGATGGTTCGGCGAAATGTTCGTAATGATGGCCACATCCGGCGCGCAGTGCATGCTGTGCAGCTGGAAGCTGCTGAGCTCGAGCACGGCAAAATCCTCCGGCCGGATGTCCGGGATGCGGTCAAAGAGCGGCGTGCCGATGTTGCCGCCGAGGTGTACGATATACCCCTGCGCACGCAGGAGCTCGGCCGTAATGGTCGAGGTCGTGGTCTTGCCGTCACTGCCGGTGATGGCAATGATGCGGCACGGGCAGAGGTTGCAGAATGCCTCCATCTCGGAGGTGAGGATCGCGCCGTTTTGCGCAGCCTTGCGCAGCTGCGGCACGATGGGCAGCACGCCCGGCGTGCGGAAGATGACATCGAAGTCCAGATGCTCCAGATAGTCCGCGCCGAGGATGAATTTTGCACCCTGAGCCGCGGCCTCGTCCCCGGCCGCGCCGAGCTGGGCCCGCTCGCGCCGGTCGCACACCGTCACGTCGCAGCCATTGCGCAGCAGCACGCGCACGAGCGGCTGATTGCTCACGCCGAAGCCGATGACACCGATGCGCTTGTCACGCAGATAGTCCATATAATCCGAAAAGGTCATGCAGACACTCCTTTTCCAAAAGGTAATCATACGAAGTGATTATACTGCTCATTCATGCCGATTACAAGAAAATAAATCTCCGCCGGACTTGACGCGGCGCGGCAGGATGTGTAAAATAGTCGGGCGAGCGGGCCGGACAGCCGCGGGCACAAGCCGAAAGGCTGTGCGTGAGGAAAGTCCGGGCTCCACAGGGCAAGGATAACGGGTAACACCCGCCAGGGGCGACCCTCGGACAAGTGCAACAGAAACAAACCGCCCGAGCGATCGGGTAAGGGTGGAAAAGTGAGGTAAGAGCTCACTCGCCGGCTGGAGACAGTGCGGCGCTGTAAACTCTATCCGGAGCAACACCGCGGAGGGACATACGGCCGGCCCGGCCGTCCCATGGAGGTGGCTGGAACGCACCGGCAACGGTGCGTCTAGATAGATGGCTGTCGATTACAGAACCCGGCTTACAGGCCCGCTCGCTACGCCTGTCAAAGGAGTCCGCACGGACTTTTTTGGCAGGCTTTCGCATATCTGTTTCGCGCGAGGCGGCACTTCGCTCCCCTGCCATCTGGCATGGGATGCCGCATTTTGCGCATTTTGTGTCTCCCCACGCAGTGTTTCTCCGAACGATCTGACCGATTCCGGACACTTCCAGGCACAATTGTGTATTGTATTTCCAGTTTTGGCGTGATACGTGATATATTCTTATCAATAAAGCGTATTATTCCGATAGGAAATGTGATATATATGTCGGAAACCGTGACCTACCACAGCCTGCAGGATGTCGTTGTGCGTGCAGGCAGACTTTTCCCGGACAGCAGTTCTTTCTCAGCAAGGCCCCGGCCATGCCGTACGTGCTCGGCCGCGACCTCCCACGGCTATTACCGCGACGAGGCCGCCACGGCCGAGAGTTTCCGGGACGGTTGGTTCCACACCGGCGATCTCGGCCGGATGGACAAGCGCGGATTCCTGTATTTCCAGGGACGTGTGAAAAACCTGATCGTACTTTCAAACGGCGAAAATGTCTCGCCGGAAGAGCTGGAGACACGGCTGTATCAGCTCAACGGTGTGCGCGATGCGATCATGTACGAGAAAAATCAGCAGATCACGGCCGAGGTCTACGCCGATCCAGCCGTGTTCCCGGACGAGGCGGCGCTCTGGCGCTCCGTCAGCGAGATCAACCGGCACCTGCCGCCTTATAAGCAGATCGGCAACCTCATTTACCGGGAAAACGAATTTGAAAAAACCGCGACACAGAAAATCCGTCGCCGCGCAGCTACGGAGGCAGTATCATGAGAGAGAAAATTCTGGAGATCCTTGCAGAGACCGCAGGCGTGCCGGTATCGGACCTGCATGACGACACGCGGCTGATACAATGCATATAGAAAATGCCGGGCAGCGCAAGTCTGCCCGGCATTTTTCTTTTGGTGCGGCCGTGCCGCGGAATCGTTGTGTTTTCGGGGCGTGCATGCTACAATCCATTCCGGAAGCAGCAACAGCACATGCAGTGTGAAAAGGAGAAGATGGTATGTACTATTCGGAGCTTGTAAAAAAAGCATGTGTCCTCATGTTTGAGGCACATAAAAATGATTTGGACAAGGGCGGGTATCCGTATGTTTTCCACCCATTTTATCTCGCCACACAGATGGAGGATGAGGCGTCTACGTGCGTAGCGCTGCTACATGATGTGATTGAGGACCACGGCGATGAATACACATATACAGACCTCGAAAGCGCCGGATTTCCCAAGGAGGTTTTGGACGCGCTCCACCTTCTGACACACGCGGATGGCGTCGCATATATGGACTATGTGAAGGCGCTGGCCGAGAATCCGATCGCGCGAAAAGTCAAACTCGCGGATCTGAAACACAACCTGGATTCCAGACGGCTCAGCGGTCAAAAGCCCGCAAAGAACGACACCTACCTCCAGGCGATCGCATATCTTGCGCGCATGGAATAACGCCGATCGTGCGCGTCCATTTTGCCGGGTATGACAGAAAAAATGAGAATATGCGGCGCCGGACGGGGCTCCCCCCCTGTCCGGCGGCGTGGTTTTTGCGCGGTCTTTGATAAACAAAAAATCCTGCAACCGCAACGGTTGCAGGATTTTCTGGAGCTGCTACCCGGATTCGGACCGGGGACCTCATCCTTACCAAGGATGCGCTCTACCGACTGAGCTATAGCAGCATACAAAGCCCGCGGAGCTTTCGCTCCGCGGGTGGCGACCGAGAAGGGACTTGAACCCTCGACCTCTAGCGTGACAGGCTAGCGTTCTAACCGACTGAACTACTCGGCCTCATCGCCTTAGCTCTTGTTTAATATACCAGACGATTCGACTGCTGTCAAGTTATTTTTGAAAAAATTTTCGGCGATTTTCATTTTTCCGCTCCGGCCGGTCTCCTCCGGCGCAAAAATGTCTCCCGGGCAAAAAACCCGGGAGACACATGCGAGAAAATTACTTGGTGATCTGGAAAGCGCGCGTGATGGGCGCTGCCTGATAGTTGCCGCCCAGAGTTACGACCGTCACAACATAGCGGCCGGGCTCGGTCGGAGGCGTCGTGGTGCTCGAATACGGGCGCCACTTGCTGGTGAAGCCGGAGTACAGGTAGTGCACGTTGTCCTGCGAGATATCGCTGTTGCCGTTATAGCTCAGCGTCGCCTTGAAATCAAAGTTCGCAGCTTCCTCAGCGGTCAGCTTGCCGTTGGGAATAGTCTGGTTCCACTGCAGCTTCACGCCGGAGTAGTGCTTCTTCACGAGCAGCATGCCCGTGCCGACACCGGTCTCGTAGTTCTTGTTGTTCGTGATCGCGTAAACGGTGTAGATGCCCGCCTGATCCGGCGTGCCGAAGGCCACGCGGACATTGTCAAGCAGGCCGGGGAACTTGTTGAGCGTGTTGCTGATCTGGCGCAGCGTATCCAGATCAATGCCGACTTTGCTGAGCAAACCACCGAGCGCGGTGAGCGCATCGCTGTTGAGAAGATCATTCAGGTATTCTTTGAGCTCGCCAACCGTAGTGCCCTTCTGCATAATATCCGAAAGAGTCGGTTTGCCAGCCGCGCTGAGTGTGTCGTCGATCAGCTTCAGGAGCTTGTTGTTCGTGATACGCTCGGGCAGCTGCACGAACACGCTGCCGGTCACATCGCTGGTCATGCCGCCGTAGATGGTGTAGATGTCAAACTTATCAGCAGGGTCGGTGGTGACAAAGCCCTCACCCAGCTTATCTTTGGCCTCGTCGGCGTAGATGCTCGTCGAGTGCACCTTGACGGAGACCTTCGCCTTGTTCACGGTCAGATTGCCCTCAATAGGCGTGCTGGAACGGTAAGCCTCATCGCCCTTGAAGGTCACGCGGATCTTCTGATCGCCTGCGCCCATCTGGGGATAGGTAAGAGACTTCACCAAATCGCCTTCAAACGCGCCGCCCTTGCCGCCTTCAAGCGGCATATACAGATGTGTTCCGCCGCCGGTCGTCATGCCGTCAATCTCGACCACGTTTTCTGCATAGTACTCAATCGTGAAGTCAGCCACGCTCAGTGTGCTCTTTTCGGGCAGCGTGGAAGCGCCCCAATCAATGAGATTTTCAAAGATCGCCTGCAGCATGACTTTGGCGTCCATGTTGTAGGTGATGGAGGCACCGGTCTTGAGCACGACCTCGCTCACGATGCGTGTATCGGTCATCTTGACGCTAACTTCCAGCGTATAAGCCTGATAATCTGCATTGCCGCCCCAAGTAAAGCGGATGGTCTGCTCACCAAGGCCAAAGTTGTTGGAGCTGATCGTCGCTTTGTAGTCAAGCGGCTCAAAGATGCCGAGGCCGGCCTTGTACTCCACCGTCACGTCGTTGATGGAAACATTCGCATCGGAGCTCTCGAGCAGCGCCTCGCGCAGTGCCTGCGCGGTCGCCTCGTAGTTGATGCTCTGATCCTTTTTATAGACCATCGCAACTTCGGTCACGCCCTCTTTGAGCCGGAACGGTGCGTCCGCGCGGCCGGTTACCACCACATCACCTTCCCACGACCAGGGGGCACAGTCCTTGCTGCCGCCCCAGGTGATGCGCACTTCCTGTGTACCTTCACCGATGGCGGGATAGGTCAGCAAATCTTTTGTGCCGCCTTCCAGCGGCATCCAGCTCTTGGCCACACCCGTCTTCGCCGTAGCATAGTACTCAATGGTCACATCATCCACGGTCAGAGCCGGGTTCGTGCTCACAACGACCGCATCCCAGACCTGCTGCCGGATGTTGTCGTAGATCGCCTCGCCGTCGGCGGTGAAGGCGAGCTTGAACGTCGGGTTTTCATTCGTCGTCGCTTCGATGCCCGGGCGCTCGGTGAAGGTCACCGTCGTCGTGGCCGAGGACGCCTTGTAAGTATCGTCGCCCTTGAAGCTGATCTGAATCTCATAGCTCTTCGCAGAGACGGCGGGAGCAATCTTACCGCCCGCAAGATCGACCCATGTATCCTTGGTAAACTTGTACTTGATTTCCGTGTTCTCCGTCGTCAGGGCCGGAGTGGTGTCCTCGCTCACGACCTGCTGGAGAATGGCCGCGCGCAGCGCGTCGTAATCAACGGTCGTGGCATCCGTATACGGCAGCGTAACAGTAACGCCTTCCTTGAGCGTGATGGACGAATCGAGCATCGCTGCCTTGGTGAACTGTACTGTCTTGTCTGTGGCAGTGGTCAGGCGCACAGAATATGCTTTGCATTCCGTTTTCGCATCAGACAGAGCAAGGAAGTGATATGTGGAAATTCCTTCCTTGGCTTTGAATCCGCCAACAGAGACCCATGCATCTTTTGTTTTGTGCGTGAGGGGAGTCTCGCCTTGGCAGTAATACTCCCACTTGCAAGTGCTCAGAAGCGTATTCTGATCTTCTTTGCTCATCTCATCAAATCCAGCCACCAATGTCCGCGTGAGGATTTGATTTACTTTTTCTTCGGACGCTCCCTCCGGGATAATCGCCGTACCGTCTTGCAGCGTGTAGCCACTGGCATCCGCCGCGAACACGGCCGGCGAGAACGCGCCGACCTGCGACAGAAGCAGGACCGCCAGCAGGCATGCCAGCAGACGCTGCAGTTTCTTCCACGTCATATTGTTTCCCTCCTGATCATTCATTTTGCTGTGCCGGACACTGTCTACGTGCAGCGTACACAGTATGCAGCGCAGATATTAAAACCAAATTAACAAATTGTCCGAAAAATGTCAAGCGCTTTAATTGAAATTATTAAAGTTTTTTGGAAACATCATGCAAATTTTTGATTTCCGGCCAAAAGTGCATTTTCCCTCTTGCTTTTTTGGTTTTCGTGTGCTATATTATTTGAGCAAATGTGATATCCGGGTGTAGCGCAGTTGGTAGCGTGCTTGAATGGGGTTCAAGAGGCCGGAAGTTCGAATCTTCTCACTCGGACCAAAGAGAGCCGGAATATGCTGATAAATCAGTGTTTTCCGGTTCTCTGATTTTTGCCCTAAAAACAAAAAATGCAGTGAAATACAGACAAATTTAGTTCTATTTCAAACTCTGTTTCATACTCTTATTTGATGAAAAACGCCTGAGAGAACATTGGTTCTCCCAGGCGTTTCTTAATTATTATTTATCGGAAAGCTGCTTGACCGACTGATTCAGCCCCGTCGCCGCCCAGCCGGACACGATGCCGACGGCCGACGCATTTAACCAGTCATGCGCCGGATAGTCCGGCACACCCATCGCCCACGCGGCGACGCCGAGGATCAGGCCGGCCACGCCGCAGATGATGGGGATCCATTTGTCAGCCACGCTGGTGGCCTTGACGGCCATGCCCAGCAGATACGCGATGGCGGTGATCGCCGCCACAGATGCAATACCAAGTTCCATTTTTATCATCCTTTCTTTTTTATTTATCCTGCGTCGGGAGCTGCAAAAATTTTGCATGGATATCGTCCATCACGCCGTTTGCGCCAAGCGTGTGGTAATGCCCCCAGCAATTCTCAAAATTTTGCCTTGCGTAGATCGGGGCATAGCCCCGGTCGGACCACTTGTTGTAGTCGGATATCATCTGTGCGCGCAAAAGCGCCTGCACGCCGAGCTTTGTCGCCGCTGTGTCCGCGCGATCGTGCTGGATCTGCGCCGCCAGATGCCGGATCATGGCCAGCAGCGCCGCGATCAGCAGCGATGGCACGCCCAGCAGGCAGAGCCACTGATATGTAGTCATCGGGCGGCGCCCTCCATCATCCGCTGGCACACGATCATCGTGCGCAGCATATCCAGCGACAGATCCAGCTTGCCGCCGCTCGTGCCGGCCAACGCGCCGCGGTCGATAAGCCGCTGCGTCTCCTCGCGCGCCCATGTGGGCACGTCGTCGATCGTAGCGTATCTGGGGCTGCGCGCGTCCGCGTACCGCTTGCCGATCACCATGCCGCGGATCATATCCAGCGACAGATCCAGCCGTCCCTGATTGTCACCCTGCAGCGCACCCGCGTCCATCAGCGCGTGCACTGTGTCCTGCGCCCAATCGGGCACATCCTCGATTTTACTGTATCTCGTCATATCTTCTTCCTCCTCTTCGTTCGTGTGTTCCAGCGTCAGCATATCCTTAAACGCCACCCACTGCGCCGGGTCATCCACCCACGGCATGGGGCAGCGCTTGCCCGTCACGTCGTAGTGCCGCAGCACGTGGTCGGAGTCGATGCCATAGCGCTGCATAATGTCTTTTGCCAAGGCCGCGGCGTTTGCCACGGTCTCCGGCTTGATGTAGTAGCTGCCGTCGGCGCACTTGCGGCTGCACATCTCGATGCCGATGCTGTTGGCATTGCGACACTCGGGGTGCCAGTACGCCCGCGCGCCGCAGTGCCACGCCGTGTCGCCCTCGCGCACGGACTGCATCACGCCGTGCTCGTCCACGAAATAGTGCGCGCTGGCCTGCAGGCCGCCCACGCGGTGGTAGTAATCGCAGTTGTTTTTTGCCGTGTCGCCGTTGTTTGCCGTGTAGTGCATCACAATGTACCGCACCGGCTGCGTGCGTCCGAAACGGTAATTGTCAGAGTTGCAAGAAACAAATTCCATCAGTCAACTGTTACCCCCTTCATTTTGGCGTCAGCGTCGCCGTAAGATTTGCTCCGGCGCCCTTGACGCAGAACTTGATATAATGCGGCGCCGACAGCGACGCAATGTCCAGCGTAAAGCCGGTCTTGTCCGCGTCGATCGTAAACGTTCCCGCCGTCGTGGTCTTGGCCTCAATGTAGCTCGCCTGCGAAAACTGCGTTCCGTTAGTCGTATACAACACGAACGCGCTGTCACCGCCGTTGTTGCCGCCGGACCAGTTGTTGCCCAGACAGTTCACCGCGCCGGTCACGCGGATGGTCGCGCCGTTGGGATATCTGGTCTTGTCGATCGGGATCGCCGCCGTGTGCCCAATGGTCACATAGCCTGTGGCGGCTTTCTCGCTTCCGGAGGACGTGGAAAGTCGGGTGTTGTCCGCATAACCATAGTCCGCCAGTAGGTCGGACGTCGCGACTTTGACCGTCAGCGCGTACTCTGCCGTAAAGCCACCATCTGCGGTTTTTACCGTGATCTTGGCGCTGCCGGGGGCGTGTGCTGTGACAACACCGTCGGCCACGCTGGCCACGGTCGGCGCGGAGCTTGCCCACGTCACCGCCTTGTTGCTCGCGTCTGCGGGCGCAACAGTTGCCGTCAGCGTGGTCTGCCCGCCGACGGTCAGCTCGCCGGAGGACGCATTGAGCGACACGCCCGTGACGGCTACCGTCTGAATGCCCGTGAACACCTCTCTGTCATATCCTGCGCCGTAGCAGTAGCTATAAATCTTCTGCTGGCTCGGGTTGACGACGTTCACAACAAACGCCGTGTCCTTGGCGCTGTTGGCCGTCTTGTTGTAGGTGGTCGTTTCTCCGAACTCGATACCGTAATACTCGGCGTTGCCGTTCTGCCCGTACTCGTTATTCCGAGCAAAACACATATTAGGCGTTGCCACGCGCCAGACGTTGTACTCCGTGCCGGTGCCGCTTGCGATAGCGTTGAGCTTCGCGGCCTTGAAGCAATGCACATGGCCGTGGATGGCCGCGAGGATCGTTGCGCTGTTGCTTCCGCTGAAATTCACGGTATTTCCGCTGCTCACGGTGATGGAACTGCCGTCCACATACGCCTTGGCGATGTTGGACAGGACACACACACCGCCCCAGTCGAGCGGATGGTGGGACAGGATCAGCACATTCCAGCCGGTCTTTGCGCCCACGGCTTTCAGCGTGTTCGCAAACCACAGCTTTTGCGCGTCTGATACATATTCTTTTTCGCTGTTTTCGGCGGTGTTCAGGCAGATGACCCGCAGCTTCTTGCTCTCGAAGTCCCGATAGCAGTAGCCCTCGGTGGTGCTGCCCATGACCGTGCCGGTGTTGTAAGCACCGCACAGGCCGTACAGCTCCGCCGCCGGCAGCACACTGCCATTCTGCGCCTTGCTGTACTGTAAGCTGTCGTGGTTGCCCAGCGTTCGCAGTTGCGGGATTCCGGCGAACGCCTCGTCGATATCCGCGTTGATCTCCGCGAAGTGCTGCCGCCCCTCGGCCAGCGTGGTCGTTGCGCTGCCGGCTGTGTAGTCGCCCAGATAGCACGCAAAGTCGATGCCCGGCAGGATATACGCGAGCGCTTTCATCGCCATACCGGCGTGCTTGTTGCCGGCCACGATGTCCGCGCTTGTGTCAAGCTGGTGCGCGTCCGAGGCCGCAATAAAGATGATGCTTTCGCTCGTGCGCACTGCCTGAACCTTTTTGGCTACCTCCAGCGCCGCCGCCTTGATGTAGTCCGGGATATCCGCGTGGACGATAGTGTCCTTGCTGGGTATGCCGCGCACCGCTGCGGCCATTTCGCCGATTTTGTAGGCGGCCGTGCCGCCGTTTTTCGCGCGGATGGCGTCCGCGATGGCCTGCACGGACGCCTCTTCGTAGAGCTTCTTTGCCATCAGTAACTCACCTCCGTGCCGTCCGGGAGCGCAGCAAGCACGTCGTTTACGATTTCCTGCTTGTCTGCCGCGGTCCAGTAATCCGCGCCTTTAACTGGCGTGTGACCGGCAGCGCCCGGCGTTCCGGGGTCGCCTTTTGGGCCTTGCGGCCCGGTTTCTCCATTCGCGCCATCTTTTCCGGGCGCACCGGCAGGCCCAGCAGGACCAGCAGGTCCGGTTGCACCTGCATCACCCTTCGCGCCAGTGGCTCCGCGAGACGGCTTGCCAGTGTCTGTGCTGCCGATGTACCAGTTGCCATTGTCGCCGATGTGCGGCGTAACGCCGTCCGCACCAGCAGCCCCTGGTTTGCCATCCGCGCCATTCTTCCCGTTCGCTCCGTCCTTGCCGGGCGCACCGGGATCACCCTTTGGGCCTTTGATTGCCGGAATGCCGACGTATTTGCCTTGCTCGGCGTCCCACACTTTGCAAATGGGCGTGCTCATGTTGTCGCCTCCCATCCGTACACGCCCGGTGCGTAGACGTTTGCGTCGGCCGTGCAAATGTAGTGCTTGCCGCGATAGCTGACTTTGTCGCCCCGGTTATACGCATCGTGCGCGCCGGACGGCTGTACCCACTCCGGCCATTCGTCCACGCTGACAGCGACCCACAGTGCCGGGGCCGCGTCCGGCGTCCAGTCCGCCTGCCCCGTGTGCGCCTGCACGCATTTGTACAGCTTGCCGTTGTACTGCACCCTGTCGCTGACAGCGTATGCTTTACCGGCCGCCCACGCAGGGAACAGCGCGACAGCGGTCAATGCCGTCTCGTCGGTCATGGTGCTTGCCGCCGCTTCTATTTGGTCACGATAGGCTATCGCTTCGGCTCTTGTCATGTTGCACCTCCCGTGATGATCCGCAGTGCCTCCGTGTCGCTGATCTCCTCGCCGGGCGCGTCGATCTCCGCCCAGCCGTCGGTCGTGTCTACGTCGACGCAGGTGTAGGTCGTCACGCCACCGTCGTTAGTCAGCAGCTTGCCGTCACCGGCCAACAGATTGATGCGGCGACGCTTTGTGCCGTCGCCGTATGTGTAGATAATAGGCTGCTGTGTCATGTACTCGCCTCCGGTGTCGATGTCAGGATGGTGTCGCCGGCCGCATAGGTAGCGCCGTTGTAGGTCGTATCCGCGGCCGCCTTGATGATGATTGTGGCCCTCGTCGCGCTGTTGCGGATATTGGCCATGGCGGTATCAACATAGTCACCACTTGTATAGACGGTAACCGCCAATTCGAGTTGTGTGTCATCCAAAAATGCCTGATTGTCGATCGCTGTGACCGCGTAGCCAATGCTGCCCACCTCAACGGTTTTCAAGGCTCTACAATAGTTGATGGATTTAGTGCCTATAACCGTTTTTCTCGGGGCGTATAGACTAGTAAGTCTTGTGCAATTGGTGCAAAACCACTGCTTCATTTCTCCTTCGGCAAGCGGAATGTTAATCGTCCGCAGTTGATCGCATCCCTCGAATTCGTTCCCGTATGAATCTACCAGCAGCGGCAAATATGCGTTTTCGATCAGCGAATTCGTAAAAGACCCGTCGCCATCTTTCGTTATCGTTGGAAAAATCTTCTCAATTTGGGATGCCGGGCTCCTGTTACCACGGAAAGCGCCATTGTCCACACTGATTACCGGGACCTTAAAATTGATTGCCTGCGCTTTTTTCGCCATTATCGTATACGCTCCTGCGTTGCCGGCTGTGTAAGTAAAGCCAAAAATGCCTACCGGGATGTGGCTAAAATACACATCCGCCGCCGCGACAAGCCCGTCCGCGTCTCGCTCCGTAACGACGAACCCATCTGTTATGGCGGTGCCAGTGGGAATCGCCTGCACCGCGTCTACAAAACCGCCTGGAAACGTAATCTGCGCATCCGTGCCGCCTTTGGTGCGGATAGCGTCCGCGACTGCGGTCAGGTCTTCTGATTTTGCAAGATACTCCATCAAAAATTCACCCCATTCGCGCTTGAGATTTCCTCCGCCGCCCATGCGCCGTTGACCACGCGCAGGAATTTTCCGGTGTCAGCGGCGGTTACGGCGGGAAGCAGGCCACCGTCATCATGGTCGCCGCCCGGGTCAATCCACACCGGGTGTGTGCCGCCGGTCGGCGGCGTCGTGCCGTAGTAGATTCCGGGCGCACCGTCCTTGCCGGGTGACCCGGCAGGGCCTTGCGGGCCGACCGGGCCAGCAGGGCCGGTTGCCCCTGCGTCACCCTTCGCTCCGGTTGCTCCGCGCGACGGCTTGCCGGTGTCGGTCGTGCCGAGATACCAGTGCCCGTTCGCACCGATTGTCGGCGTGATGCCGTCCGCGCCAGCAGCCCCCGGTTTGCCGTCCGCGCCGTCCTCGACCGCGGCAATGGCCGCCCCGTCCACGCTGATTGTCGTTGTCTTGCCGGACTTGGTGGCCGTTACCACCGGGCTGTGGCCGTCCTTGCCGGGTGCGCCAGTCGCTCCTGTGCCGCCCTGCGCGCCATCTGCGCCCTTGAGGCTTGCCACAGCGATGAGGTTTGTCCACGTGCTACCGCCGTCCGTGCTGTACTGCACGTAGCCGTCCGCCGCACGCAAGTCCATGCTGCCAGCGCCGCCGCCTGTCAGCGCCGCCTCGTTGATCGCCGCGACAAGGCTGGCCTTTGCCTCCGTCGCCAGGTCGGAAAGGTCGCCGATCTGGCGCTGGATCGTCTGCAGCGTCATCTGGTCTGTCGGTGTGTATACATATCCGGCGGGCTTCGCGCGCTTGTGAACGATAAAGTCCTGCTGCACCATCGTGTACGCGCCGGTGTCGTCGGTGACGTAGACGTAGGCCGTCAGCGTGTGGCAGTCCTGTAGCAACTCGTCCGGGATGATGGCCGTGCCGTCTGCGCCGACATCCACGTCCACGCTGCAGCCAAGCGCGCGGTTTTGATAGTGAATCTGCTCCACGCCGCTGCCCACGCGCAAGCGCCGCCCGGTGTCCCACTGCCACAGCGCCCTGCGTTTGTCCGCAATTGTGATTGTCATGTGGTGGCCTCCTTCCATTGATTATACATTATAAAAAAATGGGAGGGATATTTCTATCCCTCCCGTGGTTTAGTTGCTCCAGCGGATCTTTCCGAGCGATTTCTGGCTATAGAAGCACAGGAACAGCGCGTTTTTCTGCTCTCTGCTAAGGTCCAGCCCGTCGATGTACGCAGCGACCTTGTCCATTGCTCCCTGACCGCTGATGGCCGTGCCGTTGCTGTCGCGCGTCGTCCTTGCGTCGTTCTTAAACTGGTACGTTTCCCAGAACGTCCCCGCGTCCAGACCGGCCGGTTTCGCGTGCTCGTTGTACTTCTGCACGGCCTCAACGCTGATGCCGTCGCATTCCGGATGCGCCTTGACGAAGTCGGCCGTGGCGATCTTGTTCTGCGCATCCTCCTGCTTCATCCCGCCGTAGCGCACCAGCATGTCTACCGCGCGAGACCGCGTGAGCTTCCCATCGAGATACAGATTTGTGATGTCGTCGTAGTCCGTTCCGGTCACGACCTCGCAAGTCCACTTCTGCACCAGTTTCTGCGCCTCGTCGGCGTCTTTTCCTCCGTACTGCTGCAGGATCTTCAGCGCCTGTTCCTTCGTGATCGAGCGCTTTCCGTCGTCGTCACCGACGTACCACTCCTTCGTCTGCGAGCGTACCGCAGACTGCAGCTGCTTCTCGCCGATGCCGTGCTCTTTCAGCTCCTTGGCCTGCGCGTCAAAGGCGGCGTTGTCGCCGCTGAGCACCGCGGCGAGTGCCTCGTCGTACTTTCCTTCGCCGGTCGCCCACTTGTCTACCTTCCAGTACGCATCATCCTCGTCGTCCGCGAGCCCTTTGTCGACCAGCAGCTGCTGCGCCTCTTCGCGCGTGAGGTAACCGTCCATCAGGCCGTACTTGATCTGGTTCTCCGGTCCGGAGTCATAGGTGTGGATCGTCCACTCGTCGCCCTTGCCGACAGCTCCGGCGATGGTGTTCCAGAGCGTTACGACCTCGCGGCTCGCCGCGCTGATCGGCAGGCCGGTCGCCTGCGAGACGGCCTTGAGTGTCTTGTAGATCTTTCCGTACAGCGTCATGTTGCCGTTGTACGTCACGTCCGTCGGCTCGTCCAGTTTTCCGGTCTCCAGCTTGATCGTCTCGTCCCAGATTCGATACGCTTCGATCAGGTTGCTGATCCATTCTGTGTCCATCCGGTCGTTTTCGTAGCCGGAGATCATCGACATGAAATCCTTGAGAATCGGGAGCTTCGAGAGGATATCCACGTCCATGAACAGGTTGCTTTCAAGCGGATTCACGCCGGAAAACTTTCCGTCTTTGTATTTCGCGCCGATCAGCGCGCTCAGGTACTTCTCCAGCCACGTGGCGTACTCGTCGTCGTCTCTGCAAGCGTCCACGATTGATTCAACAAGCCCCGAAGCAGCCGCCGACACAAGATAGGTCGCCAGCGCTCTTGCAATTTTCCCGCTTGCGTTTCTCCACGCTTCTTTTTTGTCTCCGGTCGCGCGCAGCTCCGCCGTGTAGTCCGTATACGCCTTGAGCAGCAGGTTGTACGACAGCGTCGGCTCCGACATAAAGGCCGTAGATACAGCACCGTACACACTGGTCGCGCGCATTGCCTGGCTGCGTGTCATCGTGCTGTCTACCACCTGCGTCGAGTAGACGACCTCGCGGAAGCGTTCGGCCGTCGCCTTCAGCAGCGCGTCGCCGGTCAGCTTCTGCTTGTCACGCGCCTCCGCTTTGCAGGCGTTCCACAAGTGACCCCATGTAAGCCGGTCGCCCCATTCTGCGCCTTTCATAAGGAATTCGACCGTCGAGTCCTTCCACGTCCCGGCGTTCTTGATCTGGTCGCGGACACCCCTGCCGATGTTTGTGTCGTAGAAGCCCATCTGCTTCCACAGCGCGATGCCGCTGTGCGCCTCCGCCTCTTTATATCCGCTCTTCGCGGAAAATCCTTTTGCCAGATACTTCGGGTTCATCACGCCGACCGCACGCACATACGCTGTCGGCTGCAGCAGCGCCACACGCAGGTTCGCAGCCACGGCCGCCACCTTGTAGTTGGAGAGCATCTTCTTTGCGAAGCCCTCCCCGCGGCCGCCTTCGTTCACGCCGTTCAGGTCCTTGATGAACGTCGTGAAATACTTGTTGGCGTCCGTGCCGTATGCCTGTTCGAGCGACCGCTGCACCGTCGTTGTGAGCACATGCCCGTTCTCAAACTTCTGCTTCTCGCGGTAGTTGTACCACTTCATCGCGTCGAGGATCGGCAGCGCCAGCGCGTCATACTTTGCCATGTCCGTCATGTGGTTTGCGAACACGTCGAAGATGTCGTGCACGACGAGCGCGTTGTTTGCCTTGTAAACAAGGCTCTTCGTCGCGGACATATTGAGCAGGCGGAACATATCGTTCTCTTTCTGCGGAACGCCCCTCTCGTCGCGCTCGGAGTCCATCGTCTCGATGGGGAAGTAGTTTTCCTCCGTGAACGCGCGATATCCGAAGCGCTCCATCGACACGCGGTTGCCCCACTCGCTGCCCTGCTGCGTCATGTACTTCTGCAGCTTGTCCGCCACCTCACGCTGCCGCTTTGTGAGCGCGCCGTTGATCTTGATGATGTCCTCCTGCGTCAGCAGGAACGGATTTGCCTGCTTGATGTTCCCCTTGCGACCGCTGTTCTGGATGTCCTCCACGCGCATACCGCCGCCAAGGAGATGGCCGATGGCCTGCTCGCGCTTCGACAGGCAGTAAAACGCCATCATCTGCGCAGTCGTCATCTTCACTGTCTCTCCGCTCTCAAGCTTGAGCGTGTGCGTTTCCTTCGACCACGCCTTCACTTCCTCCGGCTTGTAGGTCTGCTCCGTGAATCTCATGACCTTCTTCGTGTTGAATGCCATCTGATCCCAGCCGGCCGACAGCGCCTCGAAGATTGCCTTGCCGCCCTCACCGAAGCGCTGGAAAGCGTAGTACGGCGTCGTGTTATCCCAGCTAAAGAAACCAGCCACCTTTTCTCCAGCCTTCGTTCTTCCTTTGGCCTGCCCCAGCCGCTCGAGCTCCAGCACCGTCGCCTGCGCCGCCTGCCGCGCAGTCTCAAAGTGCGCATTCGCCTTGAGCTTGTTCGCGTTCTGGATGCTGCGCGTCAGGATCGTGAGCATCCGGTCGAGCTGCTGCAGCTGCTCACCGTTCATCCGGTTCACAACGTTCTCGCCTGGGTTCTGGCTGATGATGGCGGATGCAGTGTTGATGTGTTTCTGCATCTCATCGAGGAATCCATCCGGAATGTCCAGATACAGCCCGAGGTCGCTCGTACCGCCCTCGTTCTGCCCGCGCAGGCTGTCCAGCAGTTTCTGCATCCGGTCAGTATACCGGAGCGAACGCTGAATGTCCTTTTTCGTCAGCGCGCCGCCGTCCAGCGCCCGTTTGCTTGTAAAGTCGATGGATTCCAGGAACTCGCCCACCGCCAGCTTCAACGGCTCCGGGATGTGCTCCTTATCGCTGTTTTTCAGCAGCCAATCGCTCAGACGCTTCGCCTTCTGCTCGATGCGCGGGCGGTATTTCGCCACGGCCGCGCTTTCCTCGCGGCACACCTTATCTGCCGCGTTCCTGTCTTTCAGCCGCGCGATCTGCTCGTCGCGTTTCTCGCGCTCTCTTGCTATAGCTTCCTGCAGCCGTTTGCGGTTCTGCGCCCGCAACTCCGCGATGCGCGTGTCATTGGCCTCGCGCAGCTCGTTGATCTGGTTGAGGTAGTGCGTCTTCTGCTGTTCGTCCTTCTTCGCCTGCTGGTCGGCAAACGTTCTCTGCTGCGGCAGGTCAAAAAACTGCTCAAGGATCTCGTTGCTCACACTCTGCGTCGCTTCGCGCATATACTTCGCGTTCGGGTTGTACTCGTTCACGGAATACACCGCGTCCAGCACATCGGCAATGCGGTAGAGCTGGTCGCTCGGCTGGCTCTCGCGGTTCTGGTCAAATAATTCAGGGTACAGCTCACTCAGCTCTGCGTAAACCTGGTCAACGTTCGTCCGCTCGCCGTTTTTCAGCCGCATTCGGCCCATGTTCCTCCGCCGGAAATCTCCGAAGTCCGGAATTTCCCCGCGGTCAGCCGCGGACACGACGAGCTGCTGACCCTTGAAATACTTCCGCAGGTCTTCATACTCGCGGTACATCGTGTCTTCCCTGACGCTCACGTCGTCGAGAATGTCGTGCGCAAGATCATACGCGTGCTTCCAGATATCCTCCTGACTCAAGCCGTTCTCGCTCGTCGCGCGGGCAATGCCGTCGTACAGCTCCTGCAGTCTTCCTGTGACCTCGTCCGCGTCGATGCTGCTGCCGGTCCGCTCAATGATATCCTTCGCGGCTTCACGCACGGCTTTCGGGTCTGTGGTTGCCTCTTCCGTGCGACGCGTCTGCCCACGCCAATACTCCACGCGGTCGCGCAGCATGGCGTTTTCCTTGGCCAGACTGTCGCGCGTCTTCAGCTCGCGCGCCACCAGCTCGCGCAGCGGTTTCGCGTTCTGCATCCGCGTGAGCTGCGCGTCCGCTCGGCTCACCTGCGCAGCCAGGTTGTCCGCGCGGTTTCTCGCCTTCAGGCGCTCCTCCTTGCTTTCCGCGTTCTGTGCAAGCTCGCGCTGCTGCTCCAGCCTCCGTGTGAGCGAGCTGTATTTCTGCAGTTTCTCCCGGTACTCGCGCAGCATCTCCATCTCGCGCACGTTTGCCGCGTCGCCGTCCGCAGCATCGGAGAGCACGTCGCGGTCTGTTCGCGTGTCGTCACGCCGCTGATAAAGTGCATTCTCGCCCAGCTTCCCATCCGGCCGCCGGTCGTGGTTGTAGTGCCGTAGCACGCTCTCCGGGAGCACGTCCGGGAAATACCGATTGACATAGTCCAGCAGCGAGCGTATACTGATAACAGAGTCGGTAAGAATAGCTGGCGCATCCGTGCCGGTGACGTCTGGCAGCAATGCACCCGGCTCTTTTTTTGCATTCACTGCATACAGCACGTCCACGTCTGTCACCTCATTGGAAATGCGGTTTACAACGAACTGTACGATGTACGGTTCGTTTTTTGCGTTTTTGGCTGCACCGATCAGCGCGTAGCTTGCATCCACCTGCGCGTTTTCCGGCGTGAATTCGTTGATGCGGATGGCATTCCGGATGATTTCACCGGCTTTCAGCGTCACCGGCGCATTCACAGAGAACCGCCTGTCCAGCCCGTGCCGCAGCCCTTTCGCGCTCAAGATCACCTCGTCGCCCGTGTCTGCCACGCGCACCACGGCATTGCCGTTTTCGTTCGTCCGGCCGATTTTCTTCGCATTTGCGATCGCACGCGCGACGATCTCCTTGCGTGCCTCGCGTGCCGGCCGGTATGACACACGGTCGTCCACGTTCGTCACACGCATATCCGGCTTCGCTGTCAGTATCTCGTAGGAATAGTCGCGCTCAGAAAACTGCACGCCGTGCCCCGGTTCAACCTCCCACGACGCCTTCGGGAGATTCTCCTTCGGGTTTGTGGCGATGATTAGCTTGCCCTTGCGCTGTACGTCGTCGAAATACCGGCCGATCTCGGAGACGTAATCCGCGGTCTTCCGGTTGTTCTGCCAGCCGGAGGATGTCTGCCTGCCTTCGCCGCTGCCGTCACCCTCGTACACGGTAAAATACGCCGTGCCGCTGTCGCGGATGCACTTCGCCACTTCGAGGATCACGTTCGCGCGCGCGTCCGGCTCACGGATCACATTGAGCACGTTTGCGCACGTTGCCGTGTCCGTCCGGCCGCCGTTCTGCAGGTAACGCAGCGTCGCTGTGTTCTCATCCACGCCGCGGTTATACGGGTCGAAGATCATATTCTTCGTGCCGCGCTCCGCGAGGTAATCCGTCACGAGGTTGAAGCGGCCGCCGCCCACGTCAATGTTGGTCTTGCCAAACTTCGCGTTCTTGTCCTTGAACAGGCCAGCGACCTGCTTGATGGACGTCTTCGCCGATGTGATCTCTTGCGAGACGACATCATCGCGCTCGCGTTCAGAGAATTTCACCTGTCCAGAATAATCTCCGTTCAGGTTCCTTGTTTCTCCGAAATGCTGCAAAACATCGTCCGACAATATACTCTGATGCGTGCTGTTGACAATGCTCAAAAAGTCAGCTATACTTATTTTAGCAGCCTTGATAGGGTAAACTCCCTGGGACTTCGTGTCCGCCTGGCTGCTATTTTTTTGCCTTCCGCTGACCGCGTGAGTGACGTCGTAAGATTCCAATCCGGAAATATCTCCGCTTCTCTGTTCAACTGTAACAATGGCCACAAATTCTCGGTTTCGGCTGTCGTTCGCATAAGCCGCCATAGCGTACGTGCCAGTCACGCCTTTTGCCTTGTTGTACAGCGCGTTCACAGGAACTGCGTTTTGAACCACATTACCAATTACAGCGCCAAGCCTGGCGTTCGTTAGCAAACGGTTTATCCCGCCGTTCAAACCGTGCCGAATGCTAGACGTGTCAATGCGGAGCTGTCTGCCTGTATACGCATTTTGGACATAGATTTTCCCATCGCGCTCGCCGCCAACGCTGCGAGCATTTTTCATGCCTTCAGTGATAACAACAGCGGAATTCACCTTCCCGCCTGCGTCTCTGATCATCGGTACTTCCGGAAGTCTCGTAATGCGCATATCCGGCAACGAAGTCAGAAAATCATAATCATAGACTTCGCTATCCTCAGCCAAGTTTTTATTTTCATACGCTTGACGCGCCTGCTCCTGCACACTGCCATCCCCGGCGGTGTTTTCTTTTGCGGCGTTTGCCTTCGCCGCATCCACCAGCGCATCGTCCCAGAGCTTCTGCAGCTCCACCATCCGGTCGAGCATAGCTCTCGCCTCGTCGTGCGTCGCGCGGTCTCCCTTAAACGCAGCGCGCAGCTTCTTCACGAAGTCGCCGATCCAGTCGCGGATCTTCTCGGCAAGGCTGCGGTTCTCATTCGCCAGCCGCTGCACGGCCTCGGTGTTGCGCAGCATCATCTCGCACGCATCGGCCACGACCTCGTCCATCGCGCCGTCCATCGTCAGCTCGCCGGTCGAGTCGTTGTCGAGCTTCTGCCTGGCAAGGCGCTCGATGCTGTCGCCGCTCTCGAGCACATGGTTCGCCACAAATTCCTTCAGCGCCTCATACTGGCCGCTGTTTTGCTGGATGAAGTGCGTCAGCTCGTGCGACATCGTCTTCAGGATGGCCGTCTCGCCAATTCCCACGTTGTTCTTCCCTGCGTTCACGTCCAGATAGATCGTACCATCGCGGTATGCGCCGTTCATGCCGAGGTATCTGCCGTCCTCTCCGGTCTGCGATTCAAAGAACACAACGTTCACGCCGGTCGCCTCGGCCACCTTGCGTGCCACGTCGATCGACGCCGTCTGCTTGCGCGTCAGGCCGGCCGTGTTCACGGCGGCGAGCGTCACGTTTCCGAGTTTTCCGCCTTCCAGTGTCACGCTGCCGGCCTGAATTTCGCCGCTCTTGGCCGCCGCGCTCTTTGCCTCAGATTCCCTGCGCGCCGCGGCGAGTCCGGTATCGTAGGCAAATTTCCGCTGCTCCGGTGTCAGATACGATGCTGCGCCGCTGTTCTCGAGCACAGCGTAGTTTTTCACGCGCGCGTGTCCGTAAGAGTATGCCACCTCGTAGGCGCTGGCGTAGCGCTCCACATCCTGCCCGTTTTTGTAGTTTGCGTACATCTGCGGCGCGGTCTCGCCGTATTTTTCCGCGCTCTCGGCGAGCAGGCGCGTGCCCTCCGGCAGCTTGGCGTCCTTCACGGAAACACGCTGCACATCGCCGTTTTTGGCCTTCACGGACAGCTCCACGCTGCCGCTCTCCTGGTCATATCGGAGCGCCTGCACCTGTGCGGTCTCACCGTTTACCTGCACCTCAGCGTTCTTCTCCGCCTGATGTGTCTGCGCCTGCCCTGCGTCAGTCTTGCGCGCCCCGCCATAGATCGCGTTGCGCTCCAGCTCGGCTGCGTCACGCATATGGCTGCGCGCCCATGCGTTCGTGGTCCGGTCTGCATCCCGCGTGAACAGGGACGCATACTCGCTCGCCGCGCGCTGCGCCTGCTTGCTGGCGTCAAATTTTCGCTGTTCCTTGCCCGTCAGCTCCTGCCCCTTGATCTGCTTTACCACGAGGCCGGTCAGCTCCTGCACGTCGTTTTCCGGCGTGCCGAGCGCACCCAGACGGTCAGAGACCGCCTGCGTGAGATTTGCTTCCTGTGTCGCCTCGTAGAGCTTGCCGGTGTTGCGGTTTTTCTGCTTCTTCCCGGCCAGCTTCCGGAGGTTTTCGTCGCCGCTTTCCTCTGCAGCGTGGCGGAGGATGTCCGCGTAGTCGTTGGCCGTGATCTGCCGGCCGGTCTCGCGGTAATTCGCGCTTCGCATCCCGGCGTTGAGCGCCATGTCGCCGCCGGTCATCACGCCGCCGGAGATCGCGCCTCCGGCAAAGTCCTGCGCCGTCTGGCCGAGCCAGTCAAGCCACGCCCTGCGCGTTGCCTCGTCCTCGCTCATGCCGTCTGCCTGATAGGCGGCGATCGTCTGGTTGATCTCGCTCTTGTCGGCCATCACGATCGCGTCGGAGATGACGTTGGCGATGTCCGTGCAAACTTCCTCACTGCCTTCCACGAAGCTCTGCTTGAGCATATCCTTAACCAGCGTCTTCGCGGTCTTCTTCCCTGCGGCCGCCGACGTGTGGAACATACGCAGCTTGTCCAGGCTGATGTGCTCGAACAGCGCCTCAGCCGTTCCGTAGAGCAGTCCAACCGACATAGCCTGCGAGTCAGAAGCGCCGCGATCGTATGCGTCCGTGATTGCCTGTGATGCCGCCGCGCCGCCGAGGATCACATCTGCCGCGCCGTGCAGACCAGTCGCGCCGCCGATGGCCAGCGTCGCCAGGCTGTCCGCCATGCTCATACCGGTGTTGTACAAAAACGACCCGATGCCGTTCATGTCCTCGGAAACGCTACCGCGGATGGTGTTCGTCACCGTGCTCGGCGCCATGGATTTCGTATAGCGGTCGACGACCATTTTTTCGCCCGTGAACGGGTCTGTCCCGTTCAGCGCATTCTGTGCCGCGATGTCGAGCGCGCCCGCTCCGGCCATCATATTCGTGCCGACAGACATAGCGGAAGAAAGCCACGGATGCTCCTTGGCCTCCTGTGCGACCTGCTGCGCCATTTCCGCAGCCTCGTTTGCGTGCTGCTGCGTGAGCGCGTAGTTGCGGATGCCGTTGATCTGCTGGTCACTGTAGCCGTAATCACGCAACTGCTGCTCGAAGCTGCGCACCGTGTTGCGCGCGTTCGTTGCGTAGTCACTGTTTTGCACCACGAATGCGGAGTTTCCGGCCATCGCCATCTCCGTATTCGCGCTCTCGCTCACGCTCAGCGCCTTGCTGTAGTCGGAGAGCGCCTTCTGCATCTGCGCGTCCCACTTGCTGATCTCGTCATCGTAGGTCTTCCGCGTGAGCAGGCTCTGCGCTTCCCCAATCTTCGCTTTTCGCTCATCGATCTGCCCCGAGAGCGCGAGTGCCTCCTGCTGCCGCTTGGCATAGTCTGCGTCTGTGCTCCCGGCGGCCATGCGCGGCATATTCCGGCGCTGCTGTTCAATGCCGGAAATCTCGTTCTGCCACGCGCCAATCTGCGCCTTCAGCTCGTCCGCAGACCAGTAATTCATCTGGTTCTTGTTCAGCCAGTCATATTCCGCCTCGGCCCCCGGCGTGTTCTTGAGCTGCGCGAGCGCCGCATTCACGTCCGTGCGGGTCTTGCCCTTGTATTTCGTCGGGTAGGCATACGACACATTGAAGTCGTTCTCGTCCTTGAACTGGTTCTGGAAGTCAAAGGACGAGTGCACGGCTCTGCGCAGAACGTCGACGTCATTTCCGGTGTCATAGCCGGCGCCGCGAAGCACGTTCATGGTCGCCTGATAGTTGCTGAACGCCCTCTGCAGTGCGCCGCGGTTCTCGCCGGTTAGATACGATGCATTCGCGTTGTCCATCTGCTGCAGCAGGTTTTTACGCTGCTCCTGCGCCGAAGCAAGCGTTTTCTCGGCGGAGAATCCCGTGCTCTTGAGCCAATCGCCAATGGAGATTGCTGCTTTCTTGACTGCCATCTATGTGACCCTCACTTCCTGGAGTTATTCATGTATCTCAGCCTGCGGGCGCTGTCGTCCGAGATCAGGCCGTTTTCCGACGCGCTGCGGATGAATGCATTCACGTCCGCGATCGGTACGCCTTCATTGATCATCTCTTTCACTCTTCCAGCCACGGCCGCAGCGTCTTTTACTGCGCTCGCGTCCGTGATGTCGATGTCGTTGTGCGTGATCCCGCTGCCGGGCTTGTGTGCATACGGAGACGGTGAACCAGTCTGTTCCGTCTGCGTTCCGCCGCCTCCGTATCCGCTCCCGCCTCTTCTGCTTCCGCCGCCCGACCCCCCACTCTTATTTGACGCTGCTGCCTTCTGCTGCTGGTAATACTGCCGCAGATATGCCGCCTCGTTGGCAGACATCCCGGCCGCCGCCAGCTCCTCGTCCGACGGCTGGTATCCGGTCGTCGTGATCAGAGACGACAGACGGCTCCAGGCGTTCTGCTTGCGCTCGTAGTCCGTCTCCTCCTGCGTGAGCCTGCGGTTCTCCTCGGTTTGCTGGCGGTTGTAGGTCGTGTCCTCGTCGCCGCGTTCGAGCTGCAGCCGGTTGTACCACTGGTTGTAGTCACGTTCGTAGGCGCTGTCGGCGTTGCTGCGCGCCATGCTGTACAGGTTCATCAGATCCTGGCCTTCCTGATTGTAGCGGTTGTAGGCTGCATTATACAGCTCAGGCACGACCTCGTTGAGCTTCTGCAGGTAGGCGTTGTACGCCTGCTGCCCCGCGTTCTGGCTGTAGGTGCTTCCGTAGCCTCCGGTCAGCGCCGCCGCCTGCCCCATGGTGTCCTCCATCGCGCCGCGCCCCATCTGCGCGTACAGGTCGCGGTACTGCTGGTAGAGCTTGTCCTTGTTCACGTCATATGAGAACTCGCCGCGGTTCATAATCTTGTCGTAGATCGCCGTCGCCTGATCGTTCGCGCGCTGGTATGCGTCGTTCTTGCTCGGATCATAGGTGTAGCGGTTTTCCGGCAGGTACTTCGAGTAGTAATCGCTCGTCTCATAGTCCAGGCCCTCGCCCTTGATCTTCGCGTTGCGCAGCTTTTCATACCGTGCCGCGCTCGTGTAGTCTCCGGAGGCCGCAGCCTTCTCCATCAGGGAGGCGTAGTCCGTCTGTGTGTCATACGGCGTGTCCACCTTCGGCAGATACTGCGCGTACTGGTTTGTCGTCTCGTAGTCCATGCCGCCGGACTGGATCTTCGCGTTGCGCTTTCGTTCCAGTACGGCTGCCTTCTCGTTGTTCCCGGCAGCCGCCGCCTGATCCATCAGCGCGGCATAATCCACGCTGTCGTCAAACTCGACACCGTTGTAGTTTTTCTTTGCCATGCGTGGCCTCCTTTACTTGTACTTGCCGATAACGTGGTAGTGTATCTGCGGACCTGTAATTGTGCCGCTTGTCGGCAGCACACAAGCATATGCCGGTGCGTATGCCTGCGGCGTGCCGAGATTATTTTGGCTGTCCGTCAGCAGCCAGAAGTCGGTCGACGGGCTATAGGGCGTTGCAATGACAACTGGCGTGTCCGTAAATGCAAACGGATATTCGCGCCCGCTTTTGTTGACGGCCATGTGCATCCATGTGCCATAATATACAGACCCCCACGCAGTATCCACGGCCAAAGAGTCGGCGCTAAAAACGCCCCACAGCTCAGCGGTACCGGATGCCCATTTGCGCCACGTCCACACACCGGTCGTGCCCTGCTCGGTGACGCGGTCAGCTACAGCCACCGCATCGTCCACGTATTTTTTTGTCGCCGCATCATCATCCTCAACAGGGGCTCCGACGGCAAGCCGCACATTTTGGTACGTACCGTCTTGGCTTAAACACGTCAGTCTTGCAGCGCATACGCCGCCGCAAGACAATGTGGCAGATGCCTCTTTCGCGTCGTTGTGCACGGTCATGCTCGGCGCTGACAGCAGTATTTCGCTCTGCAGCGCGCCCTGCGCAAGAACACTTCCGCGCACGTCGAGCGAACCGTCGACCGTTCCGCCTTTTTTGTCCAGCTTCTTTTTCAGCGCAGCGCACGTATTTCCGTCGTTCACCGCTTCCTGCCGGTTTCCGTCGTTTGCCTGATTGAGCGCCTCAACAAGCCTCCAGATGTACGCACGCAGCTGCGCGACCTGCTCCTCTGCGCTGCCGGTCACTGCATACGTCTGCGGATAATCAAATGTCAGCATACACATCGCTCCCCGCCTCGAATATCTTTGCGAAACTGTAGATGCGCACGTCCCCGCTGCCCTCGAGCCGGATGCGGAAGTGGTCGCAGCGCCTCGGCCGCACTGGCAGCATGAACGTGCGCGTTCCCACGCCCTGGATGCGGCCCTGGTTGTGCCACACACCGTCGGAGTCATACTGCACGAGCACGTCCATGTACGCATCCCGCGCGAGGCTCATGCGGATGTTGAACCGGCTAACGCATTTCTGCTCCACCGTGCTGTAACCGATCAGCCCCGTCTCACAGCTCCATGCCACATTGCCTTCTTCCGTGCCTATCAGTTCGGATACCTGGTTGTCGTGCGCGATCTCCTCGATGCCGCCGGCCGCGCACAGCAGCGAGCCATTAAGTTCCGTAAAGTCGGTAATGCTGCCGCTCGGCAGGTTCTCGCGGTACCACGCCCCGCGCCGTGTGTCCAGAACGAGCAGGCGGCTTCCCGGAGGCGTATTCATTTGCAGGTAGAGATAATACTTGTCGCGGTACGCCGCCGCGATGCTTGTCGTGCTGCCCGGCCGCGAAAGCGAGTCCAGATTCAGCTTCTCGCTCACGTCCGTCGGCGCGCCGCTTCCGTCGTAGGCGCACACGCAGTCGCGCGCCTTGTAAAACAGCACACCGTTGACCACCGCGAGGCTCTTTGCGCCCCCCGGCTGCACGCCGCGCATCGTGTACTCCTGAATCCTGTGTGCGCCGCTCGCGGACACATACACCTTGTGCATCCGGTCTTCCTTGAAAAACAGCGGGTAGCCCTGATAATTCGCAGCGCCCGTCCAGCGGCCGTCAGACCCGACCGACGCGGCGTAGCTGTCCGTGCTCACACCTGAAAATTTGTGCCACACGTCGAAGCGCCCGAGCGCGCTCGCGTAGATCTCGTTGACGAGCTTCCCGTTCACTGTGCCGTACTTGCAGCCCCAGAGGCGGTTCTGCGCCTCAATGACATAGTCCATGTCCGGCAGGTCCATCGCGGCCTTGACATACCCTTCGGCAGGCGGCGTGTCGTTCATAATCCCATGCTCGTCCGTGGGCGCGTAAGCGTCCAAAACGATGTAGTTTTCTCCGGTGACGAGCACCTCGCGGTATACGCCGTCCGACGGGTTGTCTCCGACATTCAGGCCGGAGTACGTGCCGGTGTCAATGCCGGATACCCTGATATAGTCTCCGGGAGCAAAAGCGCTTCCAATGCCTTTGCATTCCAGCCACATCACCGGCACATCCTGCGCGCTCCAGTCTTTCGAAATGTCGTTATATATGTAGGGCGTCCTCGTCTCGCGGTCGATGTATGCATCGCCATTTTTGGGCTCTTTCGGCTTCACGAAGTTCAAATAGTGGTATTCGATTCCGTCGACAACCACGACGCGTTTCTCGCCATATGCCGCGCCTGTCGTGTATACGATTTTCCCGTCCCGGCTGCACGGGCGAACATACCACAATACATAGATGTCGTAGATCTCCTGCCCATCCGGTCCTGAGCTGGATGTCAGGCTGTGGTCAAGATACGTCCCAGCCGCAGCGGAAAACATCTTTTCCATGTTCCCGTGCGTGCCGTCGGCCGTGTTGTACCACACCTTGTCCGGCCAGATGAGCAGGTATGCGCCCATACTCACAAACCGCCTCGAGCCGGTGTTTGCCAGATCCATGACTTTCTTGTCGCCGGCATAGAAGCCGCAGGCTTTTGCCGTGGGGTCATATCCCGAGATGTAGTAGAGCTCATCCCCTTTTGATACCATCGCCTCCAGGTTTTCGCCGAAAGCCTGCAGCGTATTTCGCTGCTTTCTTGTCGCCAGCAGCGGATAATCGTCGCCGCACAGATTCTCCATCTCGTAGAATTCTCCCTCGGGGATCTTGAGGTTGTGGTTGTAGCCGCCGAAGGTATCCGTCACCTGCTGCGAGCGTGCCGTTTCTTTAATCGTCGGATATATCGGCATCTGTCATCCCTCCATCAAAACCGGAATGTTCCGGGGTCCTTTGCCATGCGCGCGCGGTTATACCAGTTGCGCCAGCGCGAGAACGCCGCGTTGAACAGCGTGATGCTCTGGCTGTATTTGCCCGCCTCGCCGTTTTCGCGGTCGATCATGGCCTGCAAGTAGTTGTTGTACACGTCCTCGTCATACGGGCTGCCGACGAGCAGCTCCGTGCTGTCCATCGACGAACTGTCGTAGCCGTCGAACGTCTCCGTGCCGCCCTCGTGCGTGCGGATCACTTCCTGCCAGATCATCCCGTCAAGGCGCGACAGCCACCGGATCTTTATGTCCTGCGAATACTGGTTCGGCCGCAGGGCGTCCACCATCGTGATCGCGTCCGAAATCGTCATAGTCTCTGCTCCTTATACTGAAAAAGGGAGGCGTGATTGCCGCCTCCCGTTGGTTTACTCCGCCTGCTGTGCGGCCGCCGTCGCTTCGTCCACGAACGCCTCGAAGGCGTCCCGCGCGCGCTCAGACCGGCGAATCTCGTCGGCGATGTAGCGCGGCACCTTGGACTTCTTGCCCTTCGGGATCAAGAAATTCTTGCCGTTTACGCTCACGAACAGGTTCGGGTCTTCCTTCGCGCCTGCGCGCGGGATGAAGATCTCCTCCAGCTCATACGGATCCGGCAGCTTTTCAGCCGCAGCTTCAGTCTTCTTTTCGGTTGCCATGGGTACGCTCCTTTCTCACATCAGCCGGAGACGCCGCAGCGCCTCCGGCCATATTGGTTTCGCCTCAGTTGGCGGCGTCCGTTGCGCTGTAAGCAGACGTGCTCATCACGCGCAGCAGTCGCTCGGTGTACAGCACGGTCGCGCCGTTGGTCTCGAACTTGTAGCCGATGGTGCTGAACTGGTTCAGCGGGCCGCCGATCTCGGACTTGTCGTGCACGATCATCTCCAGCGCGCCGCCCTCCGGATCGATGATGCCGAAGGCGTCCTTGCCGAAGAAGTAGGTCGCGTAGGTCGCGCCTTCGCTCTTGTTCTTGTAGCCCGTGCCGGTCAGGACAGGTGCGAAGGTGTTCTCGATGAAACGCACACCGTGCAGCTCGCCGATCTCACCGTTGTAGATCTCGTCCGGCTGGGCGTACTTGTGCGCCTCGATCCACTCGGTGGACTTGCGCAGGTCGTAGGCGACGGACGGATGGATCACGGCGTAATACTTGCCGTTGATGGTCGGCACGCGGTCCTTCTTCATCTTCGTGACCGCCTTGGCGATCATGTCCGGCGTCAGGTAGGCGTATCCGTCCGCAGCGCTCGTGCCGCCGCCGGCACCCATCTCGGCGCAGGAGGTCGGCGTGGAGATGTACGCGCCGGCCGCGCTGATGTTGTCGCAGTAAAGCACGTTCGTGTTGGTCAGCAGCGCGTCGCGGATGAGCTTTTCCTGCGTCTCTGCGGCGCTCGCGCCCATCTCCTCGGTCGCGCCGAGGATCACGTCGTCGTAGGCGCGCAGCTCCAGGCGGTCGGTGATGCTGGTGTACGTGCCGTACTGGTTGATGCTGCCCTCGAGCTTGGTCACGCCGAACTTCTGGCCGGTCGGGATCACGCCTTCGGTCAGCTTGCTGGCCTTGTCAAAGGTGTTCCACTTGCGCCACTCGACCGTGCCGCCGTGGTTCTTCGGCAGCGCCTGCTTTTTGCCGAACTGGGCATAAAACATCTCGGCACGCGCGTTTTCGAGCAGCTCGGTGTCATAAAATGTCTTGAGCTCCGGCGCAAGCGTGTTGGTGCCGGAGAAGGCGGTCACCGTGCCGGTCGAGGCGTTGACGTAGTTGCCGGTCGCGTTGACCAGCGTGCCCGCGTCCGCGAAAAGCTGCAGGCCGAGCATGGAATAAAGAATGGTCTTCATAAAATAGCTTCCCCTTTCAGAAAATGTCGTTCGTCCGGGAGGAGCCGCCGCACGTCGTCAGAACGTGTCGGGATAGAGCTTCTCCCCGTTCGCCGATGCGATGCGCATACGGCGCTTGATCTCGTCGCGTCTCGCGCGCGACATCGTCGTCGGGGCAGAAATGGATGCCGCCTGGGATGCGCTGCCGTTCTCTGCCGGCCTGCGCTGCCCGGCCTGGATGCTGTTGCTGATCTGCTGCGCGGTCTTCTGCGCTGCCACCTGCATCGCCGCCGTCTGGATCTCCTTGCGGTGCACGGCAAAGTAGGCGTCCTCCACGCCGATCAGGCTGCCCGGCGCGGTCAGCCGCGCGAAGACCGGGTTCTCCAGCTCCGTCTGCAGGTCAAAGCCCGGATACATCTCCCGCAGCTTCGCCGCCTGCTGCACCAGCCCGTCGAAATGATCCTGCAGTCTGCGCTGCTCAAGCGTCTGCTCGTTCTGGTGCTCCAGCAGCTTGTTGCGCCGCTCCAGCTGGTCGATACGCATGGCCTCCTCGACGGGGATTCCGAGCTCGTCCGCCCGCTCCTCGTAGTACGCCTTATCCTCGGTCACAGCCTTGTTAAGTGCCTGCACGTCCAGCTTGGAGATATCCTCTGCGTCGATGCCGTACTTGCGCGCCATCAGCTCCAATGCCGGCGCCAGGTCCTTGAGCGCCTGCTCGGACTTCTTCGACTTTGCCAGCCGCTTCTGCATCATCTTCTGCGCCTGCTCGTTGTACTCGGGATCCGCCATGATCTCGTCCCACGTCAGGCGCTTCGGCATTTCCTGCCCGTCATCGGTGCCATTTGCAGCGTCGTCCTGCGTCTGCGCCGCCTCTGCCGCTGCACCGTCGTCACGGTGCATGGCCGATACGCGTGCTCTCGACCGCTTGCTGATCTTGTCCGCCGGGACACCAAGCCCGGTCAGGATGCGCTCCCCGGCGTCGGGAGCCGTTACGCCCGCAGCGCCCGCACCATCTGCGCCTGCGCCCGCTCCGGAAGAGCCTCCGGCCGCGCCACCCGCGCCGCCTTCGCCGCCGAAGAGCTGCAGGCCGTGCATGGCCAGCGCCCGAATATCAAATCGCATAAGGATGCCTCCGTCAAAAATCTGTGGTAGGCCACGACCCTGTCAGCCGCCGGCCGTAGGTTGCACCGGCACTTGCAGTCCATCGCTGCAGCGCGCCTCGCGGCGGCATAGATACCCACGCAGCAGTCTCCCGCTGCGTGGGTGCCAAGAGAAAAGGAGATGGATGGGAAACAGAAGAAAGGAGGTACACACGCGAAAGCCCCTGCACCCTCGCACCTCCAGCATACAAAAAGGCCGAGGGCTTTCTCTATCCCTCGGCCCGTCTGCCTGAAAATTTTTTTATCCGCGCACCTCGTAGCGCACGCGCTCCGGGTACATCTGCCGCAGGATATCGAATCCCGCGCAGATCTGGTCGCAGATCATCTTCGCGCACGCGCGCCATCGCGGCGATGCAGCGCACACGATCTCTGCGTGCCCGCTGCCCAGCTCCACGCTCGAGCCGCGTGCCTGTCCGGCGGCGTCCATGTTGCCCACGGCGGCCGCCAGCGTGTACACAAGGATCGTCACCGCCGCGCATACGATGTCCTGCCCCGCCTCGGCAAAGCCCGCGTGCCCGTCAGCCGTCAGACGCAGCCGCATCCGGTCGTACACGATCTCGATCATGCCTTGCTGCCCCCCTTGACCACGGCTCCGCCGCCCGGCTGGGCAGCGTTCGCGCTCGCCTCCCGCGCCTTCGCGGCGGTCGGGTGCTCGTCGGCCTTGATACCGGAGATCTCGTCGCTTTCCTGCATCTTCGGTGCGGCGCCTGCGCCCGCCTGTGCCGGCATGGCGATGCCCATGTCCGCCGCGATGCCCTGCACCATGTCCGGCCGCGCGATCTGCGCCAACGACAGCGCCAGCTGCTGGTACTGCTGCAGCCGCTGCGCCAGCATGCCGTTTAGCTGGATCTTCTGCATCACGCCGTCCTTGCCGTCAAAGTCCATCATGTCCAGGCACGCCAGCGCCTGGTCGGTCATCTCCGGATTGAAGAAGCCCATCTGGAAAAACTGCAGCGCCAGCTCGTTCTGGCTCACGCGGGTGTACACGTTCTTCTTCTGCGCCGACACCTTGATGTCGAACACGGGCAGCCGCATCCCCATGTCCGCGCCGAAGGCCATGCCCTGCGCCTGCGGCTGCAGCCCCTGGTTGCTGTAGGACACGAACTGCTCCATGCCCAGCTCGCCCACGATCCGGAAGGATCTCGGCAGATCGTAAAACTGCCGGATCAGCTCGATGCACAAATTCACGATCTTGCTGTATGCGCGGTATGCCGCGAGCGTGCTGTCCCGGCTGCCCTTGCCGCTTGCCTCCTGCAGCGCGGCGATGGCGCTCGCCGCCGTCACGCCGGAGGACACGCTGCCGGTCGCCGTGTCCGTGTTTCCGCTGGTCTCGCGCAGCTCGTTGACCATCGTGCTCCACACGTTGATATAGTTCCCCGGCAGCGCGTTGTAGTCGATTGGCCGGATGCTGTCCTGCCCGAGGTTTCCGTCCACGTGCACCAGCGGTTTTTCCGTGTCCAGCAGCTCCTGCTCGTTCACGCTCCCGTCCTCGCGCATAAAGTAGCGCGGTGTCGCACCCACCACGGCGTTGCGCACGAGGCTCGTGCCCAGGCTGTCGATGGCCGTCTGCGGGTTGCGGCAGATATCCACGTATCCGTACCCGCACGGCGAGCCCTCAACCGGGAACAGCGCGTCGAACACATACGGGTACAGCCCGTGATCGTACAGCCCACGCTTGCGGTACTCCGGGTCGTTTTCCGTCGCGTACAGCACGATGTCGCCGATGTACTTGCAGTAGTGCAGCACGCCGCCGCGATGGTAGTACACGTCGATCACCGTGCTTTTCCGGTCGGTCGGCACGTTATCGTCGTAGAGAAACTTGGATGCATAAAAGTCGTTGCCCTTGAGCTGCCCGCGCAGCTGGGGGTACTGCTCCTCGAGCGCTTCGTTGTCCATCAGCTCCGTGTGGTACACGTACCGGCTCTTCTGGATGTCCGTGATGCCCGGCTCCCAGAAAAGGTTGAGCACGTTCACGCGCTCGATGCTGATGTCGCCGAGACCGCCGAGCTTGCCGCTGTCCCACGTGATCTTGTACACGCACGTGCCGTATTTCATCTTGGCCCACATCGCGTCGCTCCAGGTCGCGTCGAATGCGTTCTGCTCCAGCACGCACGGCACGATCGCCGACAGCATCTTCGCCTCCTGCTTGTCGCCTTCCTCGCGCGGCAGGATGTTCGGCTCGGGGTACGATTCCACCGCGTCCGCGTGCTTGTTCACGATCACGTTGTGCAGCCATGAGCTCCGGCTGCGGAAGCCCCTGTACATCTGGTTTCCGGCCTTCTCCTCCTCCGGCTGGTTGTGCAGCTTCCACCACTGCTCGGCCGCGATCATGCGCCGCTCGGTGCTGGCCTTGCCAACCTTGTACTCGTGCAGCACGCGGGAAAACTCCTGCAGTTGCTCGCGCGTGATCACGTCCTCCGGCGGCATCACCTGCCCGCCGAGCGCCTGCGCCTCCGTTCCCGGCTGCACGCCCTGAATGCGAATCTCGTCCATGATAACCTCCCGTTTTTATCACCAGATCGCGCCGTAGCGCCCCGGTTTCTGCATCTGATTCAGCGGATCGGACAGCACCGGCTCCTCCTCCGCTGCCAGCATCGGCTTTACCGGCCGCGACATACACAGATACCGCCACTCGTCGCTGACGTGGTCCTCCAGCCCCGTGTCCAGGTCCTCCGGGTTCGTCCGACTGTACATCATCAGCGGCACCGTGCGAATGAACGCCTCGCACGTGTCGAAGACGTACATCCGCGCATATCCCTGCGCGTCGAACTGCAGCCGGTAGTGGCACTGCATCCAGCCCGGCACGCGTTTGTTGTCGCCCGGCGTGAAGTACACGCGGTACCGCGCCGCCGTGTCCGCGATGCTCTCGCCGCGCGATGCGTCCCAGATGGCCGGGTCCGCCACGCCCGTGATCTTCCGGCCCATGAGCCATGGGTGCGTGTCCTCGATCTCTGCGATGCGCTTAAACTGCTCGTCCGGCGACCACTTGACGCCTTCGTTTGGCGTCTCCGTGCAGCCGTACAGCTCCATGATGCGGTACAGCACGCCGTCGTAGTCCATCGCCCACCATGCGCAGGAAAACGGCTTGCCGTAGCCGAAGTCGTAGCTGCGCAGGATGTGCCATCCCCGGCACGCTCCGGCCGCGATGTCAAACGGCTTGATCACGTGGCACCACCGGTGCTGCGCCCGCAGCTCCTCCGGGTCCGCGTCCACGCCCGCCTCGTGCGCCGCCATCAAATCCGGCGCCGTGCGAAAATCTTCGAAAAACTGCCCCTCGAAAATGTCCCATGACCCTTCCAGCCACGCCGCGCGCAGCTTCGGGGGCAGCTTGCGCAGCTCGGCGATGTACTCCGGCTGCGCCTCCATCAGCGCGCGGTTGTCCGTCACCAGCGCCTGGATGAAGCTGTAGTCCTCCGGCCGCTCGGCATCCTCGAAGCGGCGATCGACGAACAGCCTCTTGAAGTATCCGTGCGCCGGCCCGCCGGGGTTGAGCGTGTAGTATGTCCGCTTCGGGTAGCCGTTTGTGCCTCGCACGCAGGCATTAATCTCGCGGATCCACTCCGGCAGCAGCTGCCCGGCTTCATCAAGAAACGCCACATCGTATTCCGCGCCCTGATAGTGGCCCAGATCCTTCTCGGCGTCGCAGTATCCCAGCGTCAGCGTGCTGCCATTGACGAATTTATACTCTTTCGTGCTCTGATTGTACCGCGCCACGCCAGCGAGCTCCGGCGTCAAATATTTCACGTGGTTGTTGCGCAGCTCATCGAGCGTGCGCCGGACGATCAGCATCTTGATGCCGGGGTACGTGCAGCCCAGGATCTTGGCCTTGGTGCGCACGGCCCAGCTCTTGCCGCCGCCGCGCGCGCCACCATAGGCCACGTGCCGGTGCTCGTCGCGCAAAAATGCGTCCTGCTTGTCGCTGATCTTGCTTGCGTCGATCAGTATCATCGCTTGTACTCCTCCGGCAGGCCCACGATCTCCAGCTCTGCGTGTGTGTCCGTGCTGCCGTCCTCAGCCTTTTTGCGGTCAAGCTCCAGCCGCTCGGCAGCGATGCGCTGCGCCTCGGCCTGCGCCTGCGTCGGGATGCCGTACAGATCGCGCACCAGCCCCGTCAGATCCTTCAGCACGCCCGTCAGATCCTTCAGCGCCTTCGTGTCGACCTTTTGGTACGTGCACTCCTCCGTCCACTGCCGCTCCATCAGCAGCTTCCCGTCCGGCGGCAGCTCGCCGTCTTCGGCGGCCTCGTCCGCCACCGGCACGGCATACTTCTCGCGCCGCTCGACCAGGTAGCGGTTAAACTGCTCGTCGTCGCCGATCGCACGCATCGCCACGTCGATCGCGCCCGTGGTGGCCGTGATCAGACGCGCGAGCCGGTCGGCCTCGTGGTTGCACGCCTTCCGGTACGCCTTTTGTTGTACGCGTGCGGTGAACTTTTTCCGTTCTTTTGTCCACCCATCACGTGCAGCGACGATCTTGATCTGGCTGATGCTGACCCCGTACTTCTCGGCAAGCCGCGAGTATGTGGTCTTCGTGGTCACATATTCGGTTTTCATCGCGTCCCAGTCCTGATACGCCATGCCCATACCTCCATGTTCACAGCATACAAAAAGCCCGCCGGGATTTCTATCCCAGCGGGCCTCAATACAAAAACTATGCTATTTTACAGTGCACAGCCATATGTTAAAAAAATATCCACGTCTACGCCTTGACAAATAAGCATGAATACCGTAGAGTGACCACATATAAAAAACGTGCATCGCGTCAATGCTCCTTGCCTGCTTGCAACACGTACCGTCACCAGTGTCACAGAACAGAACAACCGGAAAAAGAAAAAGGGGGGGGAGTCTTGAAATGTTGTTCGTCCAAGCCATAGCCACAGTTTCCCAACAAATGGACTGCATGCTCGATACCACGAGGCAAATCGTCCTTACGGTCCTAGCTGTGTTCCAAGTTGTGGAAATCATCCGGCGTCAGAGGTAATCGTCCCCTTGACGCGATGCACGTCACCCTTAGCCAGCAATACATCAACCGCGCAACCCCGCAACAATAGATGTACGCTTAAATATTGTATCAAACGCCTCTATGCATGTCAACAATTTTTTATCTTAACATTGCAAACTTGCATGCATCAAAAAAGCTCCGAGGCTTCCGCCCCGGAGCTTTCCGTTCATTCCGCGCATTCGTCGGTGATCCGCACCACGATGCGCGGTTTTTCCTTGTCCAGCACAAAGCGCGACGTAAACGCCCGTATGTACTGCCAGCCGTCGTCCTTCAGCACCCCGCACATCACCAGCGCGTCCTCGATCACCTTGACGCCAAACGCCGCGACGTTCGACTTGTCCCGCCGCCGGTTCGGCTCGAAGAACGTGTAGGTGATCTCCACCGGCCGGTCGAACTTCACCCCGCGCAGCTGCGACCGGATCGCCCACGCGGCGATCTCCTGGTTGTTGTGCTTCATCTTCGCTCCCACCTGCGCGTGCCGCCGGCAGGCGTCGGTGTATTCGTTCATACCCGGCAGCCTCGTCGGGATCACAAACTCCGCCGTCACGTCAGCTCACCGGCGTGCTCGCGGATAAACTGCATCGCGGTTTCCCACAGCGTAAAGCGATGCGGATTCCCGTCCACGTCCACCAGATAGTAGCCGTCCATCCGCTGCAGCTTCACGCAGGATGCCATTTTTTCCGCCTCTGTTCCTCCGGCCGCGTCAGTTGTACTCCTCGCTGTGCGCTTCGCGGTTCGCTTCGGCTCTCGCGCCGAAATTTCCGCCCCGCACGCGGCGTAGCCAGCCAGATCGACGTAGGTGTCCGGCTTGCTGCCCACCTTCGCGCGGGCGATCTTCAGCAGCGCCATCATCATGGCCACGTCCTTCGGCGTGACGGCCGTGCCGGTGTATGCCGTCCACAGCCCCGCGATCACGGAGAAGTTATCCTCCGGGCTGCCGTAGTCTTCTTCCCGGCTGCCGCATACGCATTCGGCGGCGGCCTTCAGAGTGTCCAATCTGTTCATCGCTTTATCCTCCTATGATGTCGATCTCGTACTCGTCTCGCAGCACGCGGATCAGGTCCGGTGCTGATACATACCCGTCCCGCACGCTCTCCGACAGCGCCTCAACCTCGCGCCAGATGCGCTGGAGCTGCTCCGCGTCCATGCCTTCTTTGTCCAGCAGCGCCGTGAAAAAGATCGCCAGCGTCACGCGGCAGGCATCCGCCGTCGCCGTGTCCTTTGCGCGCTGCACGTCCGCCTGTGTAGCCGGTCTCCGGCGCGGGTTAATTCTCTTTGGCATCGTCGTCATCCTTTCGCTCGCCGAGATAGCAAAATCCATTCGGCGGCATATCCGTGTTCAGCATCTTGCACCATTCCCAGCTCTCGCACTCGTTTTTGCCGGATACCCAATACAGACAGTTTTCACATCTGACAACCGGAACGGTTTCAACAACGTCTTCTTCGCTGCCGTCCTTTTTCCTGCCGTATCCACAAAAATGCTGCGGCCATACAGGGAGGCGGCAGTCTTCTGACACCTCGCAGTTTGTGCAGATCAAGACACCGTCGGCAAGATAAATGCTTTCGTGCTTGGTTAGCTCCCGCGCGCTTTCGCAGTCCATGCACCGCGTGACCTGCACGGCATCCACCGTCTGCGCCTGTGCCAGTGCCTGCCGGGCGCTGACATTGTACGGCATATCATCCGGCAGGCTGTGCAGCGCGGCGTCCGCGTCAATCAAACGCATCGCTGTCACCGTCCATCCTCACGCCGTAGCCACAAAAGTCGTCCGGATCTTCGCGGTCCATGTGTACTGAGCACCATCCCAGCCGCGGCTTATTGTAGGATCGGCAGTGACGGCAGTGCACCACCGGCGCAACGTCAGCGACCGGCAATCGGTGTACTGCTTCTTTTGCCCCAAAAACGCGTTCTCTCGCCTTGTACCCGGCAGACACCTTCATTATTGCGTCAATCGCAGCTTCTCGCTCGATATATTCAGTCATTCTCAGCCCTCCTGTTCCATGCTTCAGCAGCTCGTTCTTCCGTGTCGTAAATATACACACCGCCCAAAATCCCGCCATCACATTCATAGCTTGCAATCGGGCAGCTCGGGTTTTCCTCGTGAGTGTGGCGAAGCATAAAGCCAACCCCACTATAGGGACGTTCTCTATATGCCTCGCCATGCAGATTCCCTTCATCATCGCACAGAACAAGGCTAACTTTACCACCGCAGAACGGGCATGATTTCAGGTCATCCATCATTCAATTCCTCCAGTTTCATAAAACACGCCCAAAATGTGTTCATCTTCTTCCCGCTATGGTGTCCAAACAAGGGCTTTTGCCCAATCGCATTCCATACATCTTTTGCAGGTATGTCGTATTCCGACCACTTGAATATCAGAACACCATCATATTTCAGGACGCGCATACATTCAGCGAAACCGTCATGAATCATCTGTGGCCATGTATTATCCAACTTCCCATACTTCTTGACAAGCCATGCCGTTTCCTTTGCACCCGTTAAATGTGGCGGGTCAAACACAACCAGTGGAAAAGACTCGTCCGGAAACGGCAAGTTTGTAAAGTCGCACAGGACATCGGGGGCAATTTGCAACGAACAGTTCCCTGCGTTTTTCCACAGATTGTGATACTCCTCTCTGCGTTTGTCGCAATATACGGCTGCTGGGTGGTTTTTATCAAACCACATTGTTCTAGCACCACATGTAACATCAAGTATCTTCTTGTCCATCACTCACACCCCACTCCCAATTTTCGGATCGCTCGCACGCGACGCACGTGATATCATCATAGCCGCATGGATTATCGTGCACGCATGTATGGCAGTCTCCATACTCCCGCAGCTGCTTGTCCATGCGCTTGATGCGCTCCGCCGCCTC
>CAKTNQ010000006.1:0-67264 GCA_934589185.1 uncultured Oscillospiraceae bacterium
GGCTGCGCGCAGCAGCGTGCGGCGGTGGGCGGGCTTGCCGGCCGCCTCGGGCGAGGCCGAGCAGTTGGCGATCACGGTCGCCCCAGCGAGACACAGCCGCACCGACGGCGGCACCGGCGCCCACACGTCCTCGCACAGCTCCACGCCGAGGCGAAACGCCGGCATCTGCGCGCAGGCAAACACCAGCCCCGTGCCGAACGGCACGTCCTGCCCGCCGACGGGCACGCAGCCCGGCCCGCTGTACGCCGCGGCGGAGGTGAAGCAGCGCTTTTCCGCGAACACGTCGTAGTTCGGCAGCCACGTTTTCGGCACGATACCGAGGATGCGCCCGCGGTGCAGCACGGCCGCGCAGTTATAGAGCTTGCCCCCGGCGCGCAGCGGCACGCCGAGCACGACGACGGGGTCACAGTTTTGCGTGTGGGCGCAGATGTCCGTGAGCGCCGCTTCCGCCGCATCGAGCAGCAGCGCGGACAAAAACAGGTCGCCGCACGTGTAGCCCGTCACGCACAGCTCCGGCAGCACGAGCAGGGCAGCGTGGGCGCGGTGCGCCTGGTCAATGCGCGCGCAGCAGGCTGCCGCGTTGCGCCGGGGATCGGCCACGGCCACGGGGATGGACGCCGCCGCCGCGCGCAGAAAACCGTCTTGCATGGTCATTCCTCCCTTTTGGGTCAGTATGCCCAAAAAGCGCGCAAAAAGCCCCCGCGCCCACTTTTCAACCGCCCCGCCGCGCGGTATAATACAATATTATAAATGCGTGATGGCGGCGCACCCGGCGATGCCGGATCTCATCCGAGGCAGGCAATGCCTCCCTTTCCACAAGGGAGCCCATGGGTGCGGGACGGACACGACACCACACGATCATCATCCAGCAAGGAGGTTTTCCATATGACCGACCAGACGCGTATGCCCGATCAAACCCTTTCCGAATTCACCGCGCAGCTCGCCTCTGCGCAGCCCGCGCCGGGCGGCGGGGGCGCGGCCGCGCTCACGGGGGCGCTGGCGGCAAGTCTGGCCGCGATGGCCGCGAACGTGACGGCCGCGAACCCCCGCTATGCCGACCGCCACGACGCGCTCACGACGCTGGCCGCAGCCTGTGAGATACAGCGCGCGGCGCTGCTCGCGCTCATCGACGCGGACGCGGCGGGCTTCCTGCCGCTGCAGCGGGCTTACGCCATTCCCAAGACGGACCCCGACCGCGCCGCCCGGCTTGCCGCCGCAGCGCGCACGGCGTGTCAGGCCCCGCTGGCCATGCTGGAGCACTGCGCGCAGGTGGCGCTGCTGCTGCCCGCCGCGCTCGAGGCGGCCAGCCCCCTCCTGCGCTCGGATATCGGGTGCGCGGCGGCGCTGTGCCGCGCGGCGGCGGAGGCCGCGGCCATGAACGTTTTTGTCAACACCGGCCTGCTCGCACCGGATGACCGCGCCGAGACCGAGACGCGCGCCGAGCACCTGCGCGCGACCGTGGTGCAAAGCTGCGCGCAGACCGTGGACGCGGTGCGCGCTGCGCTGCGCGGGGAGGGCTGACCCATGCCGAACACCCTGACCGGCGCACAAGCCGCCGCGGCGATCTATGCGCAGGTGCGAGAGCGCGCCGCACTGCTGGATGCATCCCCCTGCCTCGCCGCCGTGTCCGTCGGCGCGCAGCCGGACGACCGGGCCTATCTGCGCAGCATCGCTCAGGCGGCGGAGGGTTGCGGCGTCACCGTGCGCCCCGTCCCGCTGCCGGCGGACTGCGCGCCCGAACCCCTGACCGACACCCTGCGCGCCCTGAGCGCGGACGGCGCGGTGCACGGCGTGCTGCTGCTGCGGCCGCTGCCGGAGGCGCTGCGCGCGCAGGAAATTCTCGACACGCTCGACGTGCGCAAGGACGTGGACGGCATGACGACCCGGTCGCTCGGCGCGCTCGTGACCGGGGCGGCGGGCTTCGCCCCCTGCACGGCCGAGGCGTGCATGGAGCTGCTGCGCGCGCACGGCATTGACCCCGCGGGCAGGCGCGTGACCGTCGTGGGCCGGAGCCTGGTGATTGGCCGGCCGGCCGCGCTGCTGCTCACGCGCGCGGACGCGACCGTGACGCTCTGCCACCGGAAAACGTCCGATCTCGCCGCCCGCTGCCGGGAGGCCGATATTCTGCTCGCCGCGGCGGGCGCGCCGGGGCTCATCACGCGGGACTTTGTGCGCCCGGGGCAGATCGTGCTCGACGCGGGCGCGACCGCGCTGCCAGACGGCACGCTGCGCGGCGACGTGGCGCCTGATGCTGCGGCCATCGCCGTCTGCACGCCCGTGCCCGGCGGCATCGGCAGCGTGACGACCGCGCTGCTGCTGCGCCACACCGTGCAGGCTGCCGAAAATTTGCGCCATTTTTAAGCAAATATTCACAAACAGTTGTTCCATTCCGCCGCGCGAGACGCTATAATATTGGGTATTCTCATTCTGGAGGCAGACCTTTGGCCAATCTGATCGAAAAAATCAAAGACAAGCGCGCCCCCGCGCCCGAGACGCCGGAGCGGCGGGACGTGCCCGTCGCGCACCCCGACCCGCAGCAGGGCCTGACAAGCGCGCAGGTGCGCGAGCGCGCGGACGCCGGCTGGACGAACGCGCCCGTCGACCCGCCGGGCAAGACGGTCAAGCAGATCGTCCTGAGCAACATCTTTACCTATTTTAATATGCTGTTTTTCCTGCTGGCGCTGTGCGTGATCGCGGTGCAGCAGTGGCTGAACCTGACGTTCATGGGCGTCATCATCGTCAACACCGCCATCGGCATCATTCAGGAGATCCGCTCGAAGAAAACGCTCGACAAGCTCAACATTCTCGCGTCCCCAAAGGCCGTCGCCGTGCGCGACGGCAGGCGCGTGACCGTGGACACCGCGCAACTCGTGCGCGACGACATCGTCGTCTTCGCCGCCGGCAACCAGATCTATGCCGACGCCGTGGTGGCGGCCGACAGCTGCTATGTCAACGAGGCGCTCATCACGGGCGAATCGGACGAGATCAAGAAAAACCCCGGCGACAAGCTCCTGTCGGGCAGCTTCGTCGTCAGCGGCATGTGCCGCGCGCAGCTGACGGACGTCGGTGCGGATTCCTACGTCTCGCGCCTGACGCAGGAGGCCAAGCGCGCCAAGAAGCCGCAGCAGTCGGAGATGATGCGCTCGCTGCAGAACCTCGTCAAGTGGATCGGCATCCTCGTCATCCCGCTCGGCGTGGTGATGTTCATTAAGGAATATGTGTGGCTCGGCCGCGCCGCGCCCATCGCCGTGACGAGCACGGTCGGCTCCATCATCGGCATGATCCCCGAGGGGCTGTACCTGCTGACCAGCCTTGCACTCGTGGCCGGCGTCGTGCGTCTGGCCCAGCGCAAGACCCTCGTGCACGAGCTCGGCTGCATCGAGACGCTCGCGCGCGTGGACACGCTGTGTGTGGACAAAACCGGCACCGTGACGGAAAACAAGATGATCGTCGAGGACGTCTGCCCCCTGTGCGACGACCGCTTCACGCTCGAGGACATCCGCATGATCATGTCCGACTACGTTTACGCCATGCAGGCCGACAACGACACGATGGCGGCCCTTCGGCGCTACTTCACGGGCGAAAAGACGCAGGACGCGACGGCGACGCTGCCGTTCTCGTCGGCGAAGAAATACGGCGGCGTGTCGTTCCACGCCGAAGAGACCTATCTGCTCGGCGCGCCGGACGTGCTGCTCGCCGGGCGGGAAAACCCGTATCAGGAGCAGATCGAGGGCTACTCCGCCAAGGGCTGCCGCGTGCTGCTGCTGGGCATGTATGACGGCGCGCTCTCGGACGAGACGCTGAGCGCCGACCTGCTGCCCATCGCGCTGATCCTGCTCTCGAACAAGATCCGCGCCGAGGCGCCGGAGACGTTCGGCTACTTTGCCAGTCAGGGCGTGGCCGTGAAGGTCATCTCCGGCGACAATGCGCGCACGGTGTCCGAGGTGGCCAAGCGCGCCGGCATCGAAAACGCCGACCGCTTCGTCGACGCGCGCACGCTCACGACCGAGGAGGCCATCCGCGACGCGGCGGGCAAATACACGGTCTTCGGCCGCGTGACCCCGGCGCAGAAGCGCAGCCTCGTGCAGGCGCTCAAGGCCGACGGCCACACCGTGGCCATGACGGGCGACGGCGTCAACGACGTGCTCGCGCTCAAGGAGGCCGACTGCTCCATCGCCATGGCCTCTGGCAGCGACGTGGCGTGCCAGGTGTCGCACATCGTGCTGCTGGATTCGAACTTTGCCTCCATGCCGTCGGTCGTGGCGGAGGGCCGCCGCGTCATCAACAACATCGAGCGCAGCGCCTCGCTGTATCTGGTCAAGAACATTTTCTCGTTCTTCCTCGCGTTTTTCACGCTCTTTGCCACGCTGCCGTATCCGTTCAGCCCCGCGCAGCTCACGCTCGTGAGCGCCGTGACCATCGGCATCCCGTCGTTCATCCTCGCCATGGAGCCGAACGAGAGCCTCGTCAAGGGCAAGTTTTTGCGCAACGTGCTCTTCCGCGCGCTGCCGGCCGCGATGACGGATCTGGCGATGGTCGTGGGCATTCTGCTGTTTTATATCGCCTTCCAGCTCGACGATACGGCCATGATCACGATCTGCACCGGCGTCATGGGCATCGTCGGCCTCATGATGGTGCACCGCACGTGCCAGCCGTACAACACCATCCGCAAGGTGATGATCGTCGTGCTCGGCGTGCTGTTCGTGATCGCGTATTTCGGCTTCCCGACGCTCTTCAGCCTGCAGAAGCTGAACCTGCAGAGCGCGCTCATCCTCGTCGTGTTCGGCCTGCTGTCGTGGCCGGTGATGAAGGCGTTCTGCCGCCTGAACGACCGCATGCGCGCCAAGTTCGAGGCGTGGCGCGCGGCCAAGACCGCGAAGGCCGCGTAAGGGCTGCATAGCATAAGTAAAAGAAACTCCGCCCCGCGTCGAAACGACGCAGGGCGGAGTTTTTATGTCCGGTCCCTTGTGGGGGCACCGGTCGTGCGTCGCCTTCTCCTTGAGGGGAAGGCTTGAAAAAGCCGCACCCTTCTGCGGCTCAGGGATCGGCCCGGCGGAACGTCCCATCGGCATACGCATACACCGCGCAGCCGAGCGCGGCGGCGTCGGCCGCGTCGTGCGTGGCGAGCACGAGGGTCTTGTCCGCCGCCGCGTCCGCGATGAGCGCGGTCACGCGCGCGCGCAGCGCCGCGTCCAGACCGCGAAACGGCTCGTCGAGCAGCAGCACCGGCGCGTCATACGCCAGCGCCCGCGCGATGGCCACGCGCTGCTGCATGCCGCCGGAGAGCGCCGCGGGATATTGCTCCGCTGCCTCGCCCAGCTCCAGCCGCTCCAGCCACGCCAGCGCCTGCGGCATGGTCTGCGCCCGGTCGGAGAGCACGGCGTTGACGTTTTCGGCCGCCGTGCGCCACGGCAGCAGCCGCGGCTCCTGAAAGACGCAGGCCATGCGCCCGGGCTCCACGCGCACGGTGCCGGCGTCCGGCGTCTGCAGCCCGGCGAGCACGCGCAGCAGCGTCGTCTTGCCGCAGCCGGACGGGCCCATGAGCGCGATGTGCGCGCCGTCGGGCACGGTGAGGTCCACCTCCCGCAGGACGGCGCGGCCGTCATACGTCACGGTGAGGTCACGCGTCTCGATCATGCGCCGCCTCCTTTCCCGCGCGGGGTGAGCGCGCGCAGCACCAGCCGCTCAAGCCCGACGCTGAGCAGGATGACCGCGAGCGTCCACGCGAAGAGGTCGGTTGTTTGTAGATACAGCTTCGATTCATAGATCATGCGGCCGATGGCGCTGTGCGGCACGGTGAGCACCTCGGCGGCGATGCCGGCCTTCCAGCCGAAGCCGAGGCCGGAGCGCAGCGCGGCCAGAAAGTGCGGCCGCACGCCCGGCACATAGATCCGCCGCAGGACGCGCCCGCGCGGCCAGCCATACACCCGCGCGAGCTCGAGCAGCGCGGGGTCGGCGCTGCGGATGCCGGTGCAGACATTGCTCCACACGACGGGCAGCACCATGAGCAGCGCGATGAACACCGGCAGCCAGTCGCGCGCGATCCAGATGAGCGCGAGCACGACGAACGACGCCACCGGCGTGGACTTGACGACCGTCATGAGCGGGCGCAGCAGCGCATCGGCGGTCCTCGACGCCGTGCAGGCGACGGCCATGACCACGCCGAGCACGACCGCCCCCAGCACGCCGAGCAGCACCCGGCCGATGGACACGGCCGTGATGCGCCAGAACGCCCCGGTCGCGGCCAGCTCGCACAGTCTGCGCACGACGACCCACGGCGCGGGCAGCAGCAGCTCCCGGTGCACGAGCAGCGCCAGCGCCGCCCACACCGCAAGCCAGAACGCGAGCGTCAGCGCGCCGCGGGCAAAGCGCTTCATTTCAGGATGCAGTAGAAGTCATCGCCCGGCACCTTGCCGCCGATGCTCTGCGGGGCGACGGTGCTCAGCGCCGTGAGAAACTCCGTCAGCGGCGCCTGCATGTCCGCGCCGGACACGAAGCAGACGTTGCAGTTCGGGATGGCCTTGGCGGCCACGGCGGCCTTGGCGAAGATGCCGGCCTCTTCGATCATCTGGCCGGCCTGATCCGGCTCGGCCGTCAGGTACTCGATGGACGCCTTGTATTCGTCGAGGAAGGCCTTGACCTCGTTCGGGTGAGCGTCTGCAAACGCCTTGCGCACGACGACGCAGCCCTGCACGAGGCTGCCGGCCGGGGCGACCTTGTCCCACTCGGCGGTCAGGTCGAGCGCAACGGTGAGGTCCGGGTTGGCCGCGCGGGCGATGGTGACCATCGGCTCCGGCAGCACGGCGATGTGCACCTCGCCGGAGGCGAGCGCCGTGTTCAGCTCGGCCGGCTGGGCGTAGGTGTTGTCGATGGTGATGTCCGTGCCGACGGTCAGACCATTTTTCTCGCACAGGTACTGGAAGATGAACGTCGGGTTCTGCACGGGAATATAGACGTTTTTGCCGCGCAGGTCGGCAAAGGACGTGATGGATTCCGTGCCGTCGGTCACGACGTAGAGCACGCCGCGCGTGTTGAGCGCGAGCACCTGCACGGCGCCGTCGGTCTTGTTGTAGAGCGCGGCGGCGGCGTTCGTCGGCAGGGCGGCGATGTCGGCCGTGCCGTTGACGAGCGCGGCGGTGGCGTTGCTCGGGTCGGTCTCGACGGTGAAGCTGTAGTTGAGCGCGGCATTGCCGGCCTTGCTGTCGGCCATGAGCTTGGCCATGCCGAAGCCGGTCGTGCCGTTGAGCGAGACGACGTTGACGGTCAGGTCCTTGTCGACGGCGGCGGTGTCGTCCTTCTGACCGCAGGCGGCGAGGGCGAGCACCAGGATGACGGCCAGCAGCAGGGCCGTGAGCTTGCGCAGATGTTGCATTGCAGATCTCTCCTTTTCGTAGTTGCCGCCCGCAGGGAGATACAAAAAATGCCATGCCCGGAAGGCATGGTGGTGCAGCAGTGCACGCACGCAGCCTTCCACCTCATGGGCGATTCGGTGTCAGATTCGGTGCGGGATCGGCGGCGGCCGGGCCGGAAGCACAGCTTGCGGCGCGGGCGCATAGTTTGCTGCAATTATGCCATGCGAAGGCCGCCGTGTCAAGCATTTGCGGCGGTTTTTTCCAAAGATGCACAGGTGCGGAAACATGTGTGGATTTGTGAAAAATTCTCGCAGTTTGTCGTTATCAAAACGACGGGACTGGGCATTGAAAATTTTTCATAGATATTGTATGATGGGAAGCAGGGAATCCTGCATCCGGCCGGAATAGGAGCCGGCCCGTGCAAATTTGTTGGAAAGGGAATCGAAATTATGGAACAGATCGATTACAAATTCATTGACCAGGTCCTCGCAGATCACGCCTGCGACGCCTCGCAGATCATTGCGATCATGCAGGACGTGCAGGGGAAATACCGTTATCTGCCGAAAGACGCGCTGCGCTACATCGCGGACAAGGTGGGCATCAGCGAGTCGAAGATCTACGGCGTGGCGACGTTCTATGAGAACTTCTCGCTCGATGTGAAGGGCAAGTACGTGCTCAAGGTCTGCCGCGGCACGGCGTGCCACGTGCGCAAGTCCGGTAACGTCCTGCAGGCGCTCTACGACGCGACCGGCCTGAGCGAGAGCAAGCCGACCTCGGACGACGGCCTGTTCACCATCGAGATCGTGTCGTGCCTCGGCGCGTGCGGTCTGAGCCCGGTCGTCATGGTCAACGACACGGTGCACCCGGCCATGACCCCCGACAAGGCCGTGGATCTCATCGAGGAGCTGCGTGAAAAGGAGGGTGCATAATGCGTCAGAGAATCGAATCCCTGGAGCAGTTCCGCGCCCTGCAGGCCGACTACATGGCCGCGCGCGACGCGGAAAAGCGCAAGATCCTCGTCTGCTGCGGCACGGGCTGTGTCGCCGGCGGCAACCTCAACGTCTATCATGAGCTCAAAAAGCGCATGGACGAGCTGGGCATCCCGTGCGAGGTGTCCCTGACCGAGCACCATGCCGATGCCATCGGCCTGAAGAAGTCCGGCTGCCACGGCTTTTGCGAGATGGGCCCGCTGGTGCGCATCGAGCCGGAGGGCTGGCTGTACACGAAGTGCCAGGTCAGCGACGTGGAGGAGATCATCCAGAAGACCATCCTCGGCGGCGAGTTCATCGAGCGCCTGGGATACAACCAGAACGGCGAGCTGTATGAGCGCCAGGAGGACATCCCGTTTTACAAAAAGCAGACCCGCCGCGTGCTTGAGCACTGCGGCCATATCGACGCGGAATCCATCGAGGAGTACCTGTCCATCGGCGGCTACGGCGCGCTGGCCAAGGCCCTGTTCGAGATGCAGCCGGACGAGATCGTCCAGGCCGTGAGCGATTCCGGTCTGCGCGGCCGCGGCGGCGCCGGCTTCCCGACCGGGAAGAAGTGGGCGCAGGTCGCAGCACATACCGAAGAGCCCGTCAAGTACATCGTCTGCAACGGCGACGAGGGCGACCCCGGCGCCTTCATGGACCGCTCCTGCATGGAGGGCGATCCGCACAAGGTCATCGAGGGCATGATCGTCGCGGGCGTGGCCACCGGCTCCACCGAGGGCTACATCTATGTCCGCGCCGAGTACCCCATGGCCGTGCACCGTCTGACCATCGCCATCGAGCAGGCCAAGGAGCTCGGCCTGCTGGGCGACAACATCCTCGGCAGCGGCTTCAACTTCCACATGCACATCAACTGCGGCGCAGGTGCGTTCGTCTGCGGCGAGGGCTCGGCCATGACCGCGTCCATCGAGGGCAACCGCGGCATGCCGCGCACGAAGCCCCCGCGCTCCGTCGACAAGGGCCTGTACGGCAAGCCCACCTGCCTGAACAACGTCGAGACGTTTGCCAACGTGCCCGACATCATCAAAAAGGGCGCGGACTGGTTCAAGTCCGTCGGCACCGAGGGCAGCTCCGGCACGAAGGCCTTCGCCCTGACCGGCAACGTCGTCAACACCGGCCTGATCGAGGTGCCCATGGGCACGACGATGCGCGAGGTCGTATACGACATCGGCGGCGGCATCAAAAACGGCAAAGCGTTCAAGGCCGTGCAGATCGGCGGCCCGTCCGGCGGCTGCCTGACCGAGGCGCACATGGACCTGCCCATGGACTTTGACTCGCTGAAAAAGGCCGGCGCGATCATCGGCTCCGGCGGCCTCGTCGTCATGGATGAGGACACGTGCATGGTGTCCATCGCGCAGTTTTTCATGAACTTCATCTGCAACGAGTCGTGCGGCAAGTGCACCCCGTGCCGTGAGGGCACGACCCGTATGCTCGACATTCTCACCCGGATCACCAAGGGCAACGGCAAGCCCGGCGACATTGAGGAGCTGCGCTCCCTCGCCAAGATGATCCAGAACTCCTCCCTGTGCGGTCTCGGCAAGACTGCGCCGAACCCCGTGCTGTCCACGCTCGCGAACTTCGAGGACGAATACCGCGAGCACATCTTCGACAAGAAGTGCCGCACCGGCAGCTGCCGCAGCCTGACGACGTATGTCATCGACCCGGCAGTGTGCAAGGGCTGCACGAAGTGCGCGCGCAACTGCCCGGCCGGCGCCATCACCGGCGAGCTGAAAAAGCCGCACCACATCGACACAGACAAATGCATCAAGTGCGGCACCTGCAAGACCGGCTGCCCGTTCGGTGCGATCAAGGAGGCGTGAGCAATGGCTGAAAAGAAAATGATCATCGACGGCGTGTCCTGCCCGTTCACGACCGAGCGCAACGTGCTGGAGGTCGCCCGCAACAACGGCATCGACATCCCCTCGCTTTGTTACTGTGAAAACCTGTCCATCTACGGCGGCTGCCGCCTGTGCCTCGTCGAGAACGACCGCGGCAAGATGGACGCGGCCTGCTCCATGCAGCCGCGCGACGGCATGGTCGTCAACACCCACACGAAACAGGTGCTCGACAGCCGCCGTACCACGCTGCAGCTGCTCATGAGCAGCCACCGGGCCGACTGCCTGACCTGCGACCAGAGCGGCCGCTGCAAGCTGCAGGAGTACGCCCGCCGCTACCACGTGGACGCGCACCGCTTCGAGCCCAACACCTACTGCACCGAGCCGATGGACCTCTCCTCGCCGAGCATCGTGCGCGACCCGAGCAAGTGCATCCTCTGCGGATTGTGCGTGCGCACCTGCGCCGAGATCCAGAACATCGGCGCGGTCGATTTCAGCGGCCGCGGCAAGAAGGCGCACATCTCCGCCGACTTCGGCAAGACCCTCAAGGATACCGACTGCGTCGGCTGCGGCCAGTGCGCGTCCGTGTGCCCGACGGGTGCGATCACCATCCGCAATGAGACCGAGAAATTCTGGTCCATGCTGCAGGATAAAAACCGCAAGGTCGTCGTGCAGTACGCGCCCAGCGTGCGCGCCGGCATGGCCGAGCGCTTCGGCATGCCCGCCAATGAGCCCTGCACCGGCAAGCTCGTCGCCGCGCTGCGCCGCCTCGGCGCCGACGTGGTGTACGACACGAACCTCACGGCCGACCTGACGATCATGGAGGAGTCGGCGGAGTTTCTCGAGAAGGTCAAGACCGGCGCGAAGCTGCCGATGTTCACCTCCTGCTGCCCCGGCTGGATCCAGCACGTGGAGCACCGCCACCCGCACCTCATGCCCCAGGTGAGCACCTGCGGCAGCCCGATGGCGATGTTCGGCTCGCTCATCCGCAAGCAGTTCGCGGGCGAGAACGTCTACTCCGTGGCCATCATGCCCTGCACCGGCAAGAAGTTCGAGGCCGCGCGCCCCGAGCTTGAGAAGGACGGCGAGCGGCTCATCGACCTCGTCATCACGACGAGCGAGCTGTGCGACATGATCGAGGAGGCCGGCATCGACTTTGCCCACCTCCCGGACGAGGAGCCGGACGCTCCGCTCGGCGACTACACCGGTGCCGGCGTCATCTTCGGCGTGACCGGCGGCGTGACCGAGGCCGTCATCCGCCGCGTGCTCGACGATGCCAGCCCCAACACCCTGCAGACCATTGCCGAGTGCGGCGTGCGCGGACTCGAGGGCATCAAGGCGTTCAGCGTCACGGCCGGCGACCTGACCATCCGCATCGCAGTCGTCAACGGTCTGGCCAATGCCGACAAGCTCATCGCCAAGGTCGAGTCCGGCGAGGAGCAGTTCGACTTCATCGAGGTCATGGCCTGCCCGAACGGCTGCATCGGCGGCGGCGGCCAGCCCCCCGCCTGCAACAAGCGCAAGGCCGAGCGCGCCGAGGCCATCTTCAAGGCCGATGAAGCCTGCGCCCTGCGCATCCCGCAGCAGAACCCCGATCTGAGCTATGTCTACGACAATCTGCTCAAGGGCCGCGCCCACGAGCTGCTGCACATCCACTACCCGGCCCACGGCCAGCACAGCTGACCCGCCGCAGCACCCATCCGGCGCGAGACCAAGCCGGTTTGGCATGGCCCCCGGCCCGCGCAAGCTCCGGCTGCGTCCGGCTTCGGCCGTGTCCAGCCCCGGCTGCGTCCAGCCCCGGCTGCGTCCGGCTCCGGCTGCGTAAGCCCCGGCCCGCCCCGCCGGAAACCCCATCTGACCCGAAACGTGCATGGAAGCCACCCTTCCATGCACGTTTTTTCGTTGGGTAGGTTTTGTGCCAGCCCCAAGCCTTCTCCCCGAGGAGAAGATGCCGAGCTTTGCTCGCCGGATGCCGTGGAAGCGTCTCGCTCCCTCCGGCGCCGTCGATCACGCGCCGCTTCCTGCGTGATCTCCTGCTTCCAGTCTAGTATGCTTTTGCATAACTTGTCAAGCGTTTTTTCTCTCGGCAGAAAAGCCAGCCAGCGCGCCCTGCGCAGCTCCCGCACCACGCCGCTCCCCGGCCAACCGTCCCGCACCACACCGCTCCCCGGCCAGCCGTCCTGCACCACGCCGCTCCTCGGCCAGCCTGCCCAGCACCGGCCCCATTCCCCGCCGCGGCAGGTTTTCCACAGAGTTTTCCACATTTTTGCCGGTTTCCCACAGCGGCTTTCTTTCCCCTTGGCTTTCTTAGAGAGAGACAGGGTCAGATCTTCTGAGTCGTGGGTTCTTCCTGCAGCGTAAGACACGGTATGGTATGGTACGGTACTGTACGGTACGGTTAGGTACGGTGCCACGTGATGTAGCGTCCGCGTCACGCGTGACAAATCCGCCCGAACGGCCGCCGTCCGCCCCCGGCCGCACCGCCGGCGGCCAACACCGCAAACCACTGCGGCGTCTCTGCTTTTCGCTCCTCAATTTGCATTATGTAAACCGTTTTCGGCCCTCCGTGTCGAATTCGGGCAAATGGGCGATTTCTGCTCGACAAAACGGCGCAAAAAATTTTCTTAGCGCTTTCTTTGCACGAATTTCGCGGTTTTCTCTGCAAATTTCCGCGCGAAAAGGGCCGCCCTTTCGGACGGCCCTTTGCCATTTTGAACCCTGTTTTTCCGCCCGCGTCACGCCGGGTTGACGTGCACGGTGCAGTGCTTGACATCCGGGTAGTCGCGCTCGAGCTCGTGGTGCACGGCCTCGGCGATGACGTGCGCGTCCCGCAGCGGCAGCGCGCCGTCGACCGCGATCTCGGCATCGACATACGTCCGGCTGCCGAACAGCCGCGTCTTGAGATCGTCCACGCGCACGACGCCGGGGGTGCGCAGCATCGTTTCCCGCATGGCGGCAACGGTGTCGACATCGCACGCCCGATCGACGAGCCGGTCGATGCTCTCGTGGAAGATGCCATAGGCCACCTTGAAGATGAACAGGCAGATGACGATGGACGCGATCGGGTCAAGGATGGGCACGCCGAGCCGCGCGCCGAGCACGCCCGCAAAGCTGCCGATGGACGACAGCGCGTCAGACCGGTGGTGCCACGCCTCGGCCTTGAGCGACACGGAGCGGATGCGCTTGGCCGCCGCGATGGTATACCAGTACAGCCCCTCCTTCACGACGATGGACACGACCGCCGCGATGAGCGCGAGCACGCCGGGGGCAGCCAGCGTCTCGCCGCGGACGATCTTCATCACGCCCGCGTAGCCGATGGCCGCGCCGACGACCACGAGGATGTTGCCCAGCAGGATGGACGCGATGCACTCGAGCTTTTCGTGCCCGTAGGGGTGGCTGGCGTCGGCTGCCTTGTGGGAAAAGACCGCGCCGATCATCACGATCAGCGAGCCGAGAATGTCAGACGCCGAGTGTACGGCATCGGCCACTATGGCCGACGAGTGCGCCACGATGCCGGCGACGAGCTTGAATACCGTCAGGGCCGCGTTGCACACGATGCCGACGGTGGACACCTGCATGGTCACGCGCTTGGCGTCGTCGGGCGTAGAAGAAGTGTGTGCGCGCATAAATAAGACTCCTTTCGCACAAAAAAAGCGCCTGTGGGGCATATGAGTCCCACAGACGCGGTGATATCCTGTCTGCTGCGGCGCGGACGCCGCCCGGCCGTTTCCGGCCTGTCATTAGGAGCGAGTATAGCACGTGCGCGGCCGGCCGTCAAGCGGTGTATGCGGTTTTTTTCACCGGCGCAGCCAGTGCACGCCGGCGCGGTGGAGCTTGGCGCCGAGGATGAGCGCGATCTGCACCGGGATGCCGACGAAAAACGCTGCCCAGATGTTGTACTGCAGGTACTGGAAGTAAAACGCCGTGATCGTGCTCCACACGAACAGCGACGCGAACACGCACTGCAGCGTCGTCTCACCCTCCCAGTGGCGGGAGAAGAGAAACGCCACGGCGAACGACACCGGCACCGCCCACACGAACGCCATCCAGTACATCTTGCCGATGCTGAACTGCGAATACAAAAACACCACGACCGCGACGACCCACACCATCGTCACCCACATGGCGGCGATGAGCACCTTCGGCATGAGGTACGCATCGTGCTGTTTCTCGCCGCCGGTCCCGGCAGCCTCTGCGCGCGCGGCCGCGACGCCGCCGTCCGTCAGCAGATCGTCCACGCGCAGGCCGTAGAGGTCGGCAATGGTCTTGAGCATCACGACGTCGGGCAGCGAATCGCCCCGCTCCCACTTGGACACGGCCTTGTCGGAATAGTTGAACTGCGCGGCAAACTCGGCCTGGGTCAGGTTTTCTTCTTTTCTCAGCTCGGCAAGGTTGGCGGCGAGCGCGCCTCTCACATCATCCATGCTATGAGTATACCACGCCGGGCGTTCGGCCGCAAGAGGGTCGTTTTTACCGAAATATTGGTATTCTCCCGCTGGTAGAATGGCCTTCTCCCAACGTTTCTACCGCTCGCGCGCACGGAGGATGCATTTAAAAAGTCCCCGTCGTATAATAAAGCCATGAAGAAATGTGATTTTCCTGACGATGTGCACGTCAGGCATCACCTGCAAGGGAGATCGATATTCATGAGCAAACAGACCTTCCGCCTGCCGACCTGGCGGCGCAAGCCGACTGCGGATGAGACCGCGCCGGACATTGCCGACAGCGAGCTGGTGCCCGCCGAGAGCGCCGCGCGCCCGACGCGCCGCAAGCACGGCAAGCGCACCTATGTCATCGGCGGCGCGCTGCTGGCGCTGGCGATCGCGGCGGCGATCATCATTCCCGGCGCAGTCGGCGGCGGCGACGATGACGGCGCCGGCGGCGCGAGCACGACGCTCTCCCGCCCGGACGGCGACCCCTCCGGCCAGAGCGCGGAGGACAATATCTACATCACGACCGGCGTCATGGATCAGGAGACCTACCGCTCCGAGACGACCGGCGAGACGAAGGCGAAAGTCGGCTTCATCGACTACAATCAGGCCGTGCACAACGTGCGCGTCGTGACGAGCGACAGCGTCTTTACCGAGGCCATCAGCACGAGCATGTTCGTCAAGCTCGGCGAGCAGAAGTATTTCAAGGACGGGGCCATCCTCGTGCGCAAGGCCAGCTCCATCAGCGGCGACACCGCCACCTGGAGCGACCAGATCGTGGCCATCTCGCAGCAGGACTATCAGGACGCCTACGGGCAGGACCCGCGCAACCTCAGCAACTACGTCGTCAGCCGCGACACGGTGCTCAATCCCACCATGACCGCCAATGACGACGGCACCTACACCCTCACCTTCGACCTCGAGCCGGCCGGCGCGAGCGCGTACTACCGCCATCAGGTGCGCACGTACAGCGGCGCGTCGAAAAGCCCCGAATTCACGGCCGTACACATGGTCTGGACCATTGATGCCAACTGGGACCTCCTGCAGATGGACACCGTGGAGAGCTACACCGTGTCCATGTCCGGCCTCGGCAGCCTCAACTGCACGAGCACGCTCACCGAGGTGTTCTCGGACTTCGGCGCCGTGACCGACGACCAGACCGAGTTCCAGCACTACCTCGAAACCGAATATGACCCGAACAACCTCGGCAAGCTCTCCGACGGCGGACAGGACACGCAGGCCATCGTGCGCGACTTCTTCCGCCGCACGCCGAACTACAGCGTCACCGTCACCGCCAACGGCCAGTCCTACAACCTGACGGCGCACGTGGACATTGACCAGACGGCCTTCCAGGTGCGCGGCAACATCGCGGGCGTGGACCTCTTCGCGGCCTACAGCAACGAGCGCGTGTACGTCGCCTTCGGCAGCCAGAAGATCGTCCTGCGCGCGACCGACACGATCGACGCGGCGCGCACGGTCGCGGGCTACCTCGGCGTGCAGATCCCGAACATCTCGCTCGACGCGGCCGGCATGACCGCGCTGACGAAAAACGTCACCATGCAGGAGACCGACACCGGCATGACCATCCGGCTCAACGACCCGATGATCTCCGGCACCGTCCTGCTCACGGACCCGGACGCCCTGCGCCTGACGCGCGCGGACGTGGCGCTCAACTTCGGCGGCGCGCGCATGCACGTCACCGCCACGCCGTACTACGGCGGCTTCCAGGTGCAGTCCCTCGAGGGCTATACCGACCTGACCGGCGCGCTGAGCCTTGTCAGCCCGCTCATGGACGCGGCCACGGCCAAGACCGCAACGTTTCACGTCGCCCTCAGCGGCCCGCTGAGTCTCTCGGGCACGGCCACCGTGACCAAGACCTCCGGCGGCTATGACGCCGCGCTCACCACCACGGTCGACGGCGTGACCGTCACGGCCGAGTACATCGGCAGTACGGTGTACGTCTCGGCCGGGAACATCCACGTCAGCGGCACGGGCAGCGAGATCAAGGACCTCGTCGCCTGGGCGGGCAAGCTCGCCGGCGCGGGTAACGCCGCTGCCGCCGGCAACGCCTACGCGCAGTTTTTCCGCGAGCTCACGCCGCAGTCCGCCGTGGACAGCATCCAGGACCTCGCGTGGTCGAATAACGCGCTGCACGCGCAGCTGAACATCGCAGGCACCCCCGTTTCCGCCGCCCTCTCGGCCGACAGCGTGACCGTCACGGCCGCGGGCTGGACGGTGCGCGTGACCATCACCGGCACGTCCGGCTCCGCCACCACGCTGAGCCCCACGAGCGGCGATTATGTCACCCTCTCGCAGCTGCAGCCCTTCGCCCCGGTGCTCGAGCGCTATGTCGGCGCGCAGGCCATGGGCATGGACGCGACCGTGACCGTCAACGGCTACAGTCTCGATACCGACCTCGTGCTCTCGCTCGGCAAGCCCGTCGCGGCGCGCGCCGTGTCGCAGCTGCTCGGCCGCGACCTGACCGTCACGTTCTGGAACAACCGCGTCTATATCGACTTCGGCTGGCACCACGTCGAGGCGTCCATGGATTCGCTCGAGCAGGCGCTCTACGCCGTGCTCACCGTCATGCCGGGCATCGACCGCCAGACCGTGCAGAACGCCATCGAGGCCTACACCTACTTCTTCGAGCACCTGTCGTTTGCGAGCGTCGTCGGCGCGATCTCCGAGTTCGGCTATGCCGACGGGGCGCTGAACATCACGGCGAATATCGCGGCGTCGCCGCTGTACATCTCGCTCACGCCGAGCCGGGTCACGCTGCACACGCAGGTCGATTCGGCCAGCCTCGCCGTCACGGCCACGCCGGGCAGCGCCTATGCCGCCGCGCCGGATCTGACCCCGCAGGGCGGCAGCTACCGCAATCTGGATGATTTCCTCGCCCTGTTCCGGTGAACAGGCGCATCCCACAAAGTAACACCCCCCATCGCACAGCAAGCCCCCGGACCAAATCGGTTCGGGGGCTTTCTGCATCCTCTTTTTCTCCTGCCGGACATTCAGTGCACGCTCGCCTGCTTCTGCCGCAGGCTCAGGCAGTCGGCGATCATGGCGATGAACTCCGAATTCGTCGGCTTGCCCTTGATGTTCGAGACCGTGTAGCCGAAAAACTTCTGCAGTGTCTCGATATCGCCGCGGTCCCACGCGACCTCGATCGCGTGCCGGATGGCGCGCTCGACGCGCGAGGGCGTGGTGTTGAACTTGCGCGCGACCTCGGGATAGAGCACCTTGGTCACGGAGTTGATGATGTCCATGTCGTCGATGGTCAGCAAAATCGCCTCGCGCAGGTACTGGTAGCCCTTGATGTGCGCGGGCACGCCGATCTCGTGGATGACGTCGGTGACGACGCTCTCGAGCGAGGGCTCGGGCTCCGCCGCAGTGAGCTGCGTGCCCGTGCCGCCTGCGCGCTGGCGCGGCCGGGCCGTCTGGCGGATGCGCTGCACGAGCAGCGACGGGTCAAACGGTTTTTGCATGAAGTACGTCGTGCCGAGCTCCGCACATTCCATCAGCACCTGGTCGTTGCAGATCGCGGAGGTAACGATCACGCGGGACGATGCGTTTTTCGCCCGCAGATGCGTCAGCAGGGACAGGCCGTCCAGATTTGGCAGCACGAGGTCGAGCACCACGACGTCGGGCTGGAATTTGGTGATGAGTTCTTCCGCGCGCAGCCCATTGTCCGTCTGGGCGACCAGTTCCATGTCCGTCTCCTGGCCGATGGCCTTGGAATAGGCCGCGCGGTACTGTTCGCCGGGATCAGCCAGCAGAACACTGATTTTCGTTTCCATAACATTCTCCTCCGCAAAAATTCAGGCTTGCGGTCAGCTCTCTGCCAAATCGCTCATTTCCCCTGTCTTGCGAGGATATTTTACCATATCTGGAATGGAAGAACAATGTGATTTTTGGCGAATTGCTCTAGTTTTCCGTTGACATAATCCGATATTAACCGTCGAAAGGTACAATTTTTCGAAGGAAAGCGCAAAAACTCGCCTGCGTTCGACAGACAGAATGTGTCGAAACGGTATATGTGTTATGTAAACCAATATTCCGACACGTGTCCTGTCACCCCGACAGTGGCCGACCGGCTGCGCACGGCGCGGCCCGAAAACCGCCGCTTCGGCCGGCGCACGACCGGCGGCACCGCCTGCACGCAGCAAAAAGCGGAAGGGACGGCTGCCCCTTCCGCTTCATACTGTATTTTGTATCTGCGCCCGCGTTCAGTCCCTGTCGTCGTCGCGGCGGCTGTGCGCAGCCGCGCGCTCGGCGTGGCGCTGGGCCTTTTCGGCCAGATGATTGGCCTGCTTCTGCGCACGCTCGGCCGCGTGCTGCGCATGGCGCTGGGCCTTTTCGGCCGCGTGCTGCGCCTTGCGGGCCAGCTCCGCCGCCTGACGCTGTTCGCGCGCGACCTGCTCCTCCGCCTGGCGGCGCAGGCGCGCCTCGAGCTGCTGCTCATGGCGCAGCTGCTGCTCGGTGGCGTGCTGCTCGTGCCGCTCCTGATGCGCGGCCGCGTGCTCGGCATGGCGCTCGAGCAGCTCTGCCTGATGCTGGGCGCGGCGCTCGTTTCGTTCGGCGCGCTCGCGCTCGATGCGCGCGTGCAGCTGCGCGCGGCGGGCCTCGATGCGCGCAGCGCTCGTGGGATGGTTTGCGCGGAAGTCGTGGTCGAGGTGGTCGCGCCGCTCGCGCACGTGCTCGACGAGCTCGGGATAATCCTGCTCAACGCGGTCGATGAGGCTGTCGCGCTCGACCTCGAGGTCGGTGAACACATCGTCCTCGGAGTTGCCGAGCAGCGCGGCCAGCTCGTCCGTGTGGCCCTCCAGATGCAGCAGCACCTCGTCGGTGTCGATGCTGCCGAAGTGGAAGTCCTCGTTGAGGAAGTGCTCGAGCATGGTGCGGCGGGCATCCTTGTCGTCCGTTGCGCGCATGCGCGCGAGCATGAGCTGCACGTTGCGCTCGATCTGCACCTCGGCGTCCGCGCCGTAGAGCCACTCGAGCTCCTGCAGCTGGCGGATATCGTCCATGTTGTCAGGAATGCGCTGCTGCGCCCCGCCGATATCGACGGCCGCGCCGGCATCACGCAGCGCGCCCTGGATCGTGCGGCGCACGGCGCCGGATTCGATCAGCTCCCCGGCCTCAAAGTGCCGCAGCTGGTCATTGACCTCGCCGATGTGCTCGGTCAGGTAAAAGCGCACGCCCTGCGCGCGCAGCTTGCGGTTGAGCGCGACGAGCCGGTCGCACGCCGTGATGTCCACGCTCACGATGGCGCTGCCGTCGACGATGACGGCCTGCGTATCGGGCTGCACCGCGCCCTCGATATCCTCCTGAAAGCGGCGGATGTTGGCGAAAAACAGGCTGCCGCTGAAGCGGTAGAGCACGATGTGCGGCAGCGCCTGCACGCCGCTGACGCGGTCGATCGGGAAGAACCCGGCCTTGCCCGGCAGCGTGCCGAGGAAGGTGCGCTGCGGCGCGGCCGCGCGCATGAGCACGTCGATGAACGACAGCACCATGCCCACGAGCACGCCCTTGATCGCGCCGAGCAGCAGCACGCCCAGAAACGCCCCGGCGAAGATGCCGAGCTCCACGCGGTTGACGCGCCAGAGCCGCCGCGCGATGCCGAACTCCGTCGCCCCGATGAGCGCGTTGACGACGATGGCCGTCAGCACCGGCACGGGCAGAAAGCGGATGAGCGGCGTGGCCACGAGCAGCACGACGAGCATGGTCACGCTCGCCATGACGGACACGAGCTGCGTCCTGCCGCCGTTGCGCTCGTTGACGGCCGTGCGCGACACGCTGCCCGACACGACGCAGCAGCCGACGAGCCCGGCGGCGACGTTGCAGATGGCATACGTTGCGATCTCGCGGCGGCCGTTGAGGCGGTAGCCGTTTTTCTGCGCCGTGCCGGAGGAGGCCAGCAGCGTCTCGGCCAGAATGACGGCCGCGACCGGCAGCGTCGCCACGAGCGCCTGGGTAAACGGCAGCGCGGAGAGGTCCGGCAGCGCGACCTTCGGCAGGCCGCGCGGCACGGCGGCCAGCAGCGCGACGCCCCAGTCGGCCAGCGGCGCGAACGCGCCGAGCAGCCCGCCGAGCACCATCATCACGAGCACCCACGGCACCTTCGGCCACTTGCGCGGCGCGATGAGCAGGATCGCCAGCGTCCCGAAGCCGAGCGCGGCGGTGGGCCAGTTGATGACCTTTGCCGCGTCAAAAACGTGCCCCAGCAGCTCAAAGAGCTCGCCCGTGCCGGTCGCGGAGCCGAGCAGCTTCGGCACCTGCATGAGGATGATCTCGCAGCAGACGCCGCTGATGAACCCGCCCATGACGGGCTCGGAGATGTAATCGACGGCCTTGTCCGCGCGCACGAGCGCGAACACGGCCAGCCACAGCGCGACGTAGAGCGTCAGCACCGGCACGACGCGCATGGCCTCCGCGCCGCCGGGCGCGACGCCGAGCGACGTGACCACCGCGCCGATCATGGCGGCCGGCGCGGCATCGACGCCGAAGATGAACTCCCGCGTCGTGCTGAACATCGCAAACAGCAAAATCGGCACCAGCGACCCGTACAGCCCGTAGACCGGCGGTAGGCCGGCCAGCTGGGCATAGCCCATCGAGATCGGGATGGACAGCAGCGCGATGAGCGCGCCGGAGAACAGATCCGGCCCGAGCTGCGCCCGGTCGTACCCGCGCAGGGAGGCGAACAGCGGCTGAGAAAGCGCTTTCATAGCATCACCTGGTTTTAAAATATAGAGTGTGTCCCGCTCAGGCGAGCAGGGGGTCGAGCCCGGCGTCGAGCTGGGCGTTGCGCTTCACCTTCGGCCGGTCGATGACCCGGCCGCGCGCGACGACCATGTCGAGCGTGCGCAGCACGCGCAGATCGTCGAGCGGGTTTCCGGCCGTGACGATCATGTCCGCGCTCATGCCGGGGGCGAGCGTGCCGGTCACATCGCCGAGCCCGGCCAGCCGCGCGGCCTGCCCGGTGGCGCAGTGAAGCGCGCAGGCATTGGACGCGCCGGTGTACTTGTGGAAGTAGCACAGCTCGCGCCAGAAGTCGTACTGCGCGATCCACTGGCAGCCAACGTCGTTGCCGAGCGCGATGGGAATGTCGTGCGCGAGCGCGGCCTTCGCGCACGCGACCATGCCCTCGAACACGACGTTGCCGTTAAACTGCTCGACCTCGGTCAGGTGCGTGACCGAGCGGTCAAAGAGCGCATACGGCAGCGCGGGCGAGAGCGTCACGCACAAGAACGCGCCCCGCTCGTGAAACAGGCGCAGAATTTCGTCGTCCGGCTTTGCGCCGTGCTCGATGGAGTCCACGCCGTTTTCCAGCGCCACGCGCACGCCCTCGGGCGACTCGGTGTGCGCCGCCACGGTGTAGCCGAGCGCGTGCGCCCGCTCGCACACGGCGCGTACCATCTCGGGCGGCATCTTCAGCTCGCCGGGCACGCCGCGTTCGGTCGCGTCCATGACGCCGCCGGTGATCATCAGCTTCACGAGGTCGGCGCCCTGCGCGTGCACGGCGTCCACCTGCGCCAGCGCCTGGTCGATCGTCTCGGCCGCGATGGCGACGGAGCCGGCCATGTGCCCGCCGGGCACGGAAATACCCTCGTTGGCGGCGAGGATGCGCGGGCCGACGCGGCGGCCGGCTGCAATTTCGTCGCGCAGGCGCGTATCGAACGTGCTCAGCCCGCCGACGGTGCGGATCGTCGTCACGCCGCCGAGCAGCTCGTCGCGTGCAAATGCGCACACCATGCGGTAAGCCACGGCGCGCGAGACGGGATTCGAGAGGATGCGGCGCACGAGCTTTTCGTTGTCGCGCTGCTTTTTCTGGATCTTGCCGCTGCCGGCCAGATGCACGTGCATGTTGATGAGGCCGGGCAGCAGGCAGCGCCCGCGCAGGTCGATGCGCGCGTACCCCGCCGGGGCGGTGCCGGCGGGCACGATGTCCGTGATCGTCTCGCCGTCGGTGAGCACGCACAGGCCGGGCTGCACACGCATGTCCTTCGTGCCGTCGAGGAGATTGGCGTTGTCAAAAGCGTATTTCATGCTGCTCATCTCTTTCTGCGGCCCGGTCGCGCCGGGCAAAATGAATAAAAACAGAATATCACATTTGGCGAACATGTCAAGCCGCGCGGGGCATCTACAGCCTTCTCCTCGAGGAGAAGGCATCGCCAGAAGGCGATGCCGAAACGCATCCGAGGCTGGCTTTGCCCCCTCGGGCTCCCCCGCTGCTCGATCATTTTGGGAAAAGCTGTGTGTTCGTCCAGCGCCGCCGGTCATGTGCCGCGCAGAAAAGCGCGCCGGGCAAATGCCCGGCGCGCCCGCCCGAGATCGTGCTGTCTTACGCTGCCTTGTCCTGCGCCGCCGAGGCTGCGAGCATGTCGTCAATGCTCACGCCGTAGCCCTTGGCGGGGTCGGAAAGCAGCACGTGCGTCACCGCGCCGATGAGCCTGCCGTCCTGCAAAATGGGGCTGCCGCTCATGCCCTGCACGATGCCGCCGGTCGCGGCCAGCAGGTCCGGGTCGGTGACGGTGATGAGAAAGCGCGTGCACCCGCCGTCATGATACACCCGGCTGATGTCCACGGCATACGCCCGCACGTCCTTGCCCGCGACCGTGGACAGGATGGTCGCGCCGCCGGTTTTCACCGCGTCGGCCGGTGCCGTTTCGACTGCGGCCCCCTCCGGCGGCGCGTCCAGCGTGCCGAAAATGCCGAAGATGCAGTTGCGCTCGATGCCGCCGATGCGATTGCCGGGGTCAAAGCTGCCGACGAGCTCGCCGGCCGTGCCGTGGCCGCCGGGGCGCGCGTCCGCGATGACGGCCGAGAGCACGCTGCCGTCACGCAGCGGCATGAGCACGCCGCTCGTCTCGTCCGAGATGCCGTGGCCGAGCGCGCCGTAGCGCCCCGTGGCCGGGTCGTAATACGTGAGCGTGCCGACGCCCGTCACCCCGTCGCGCAGCCAGAGGCCGAGCTGCCGCGTGCCGTCGGCCGTGACGGCGGGCGTGACCGTCACCGTGACCTCCGCGCCGCCGCGCAGCACGGTCACGGACAGGGTGTCGCCCGCCGCGTCCATGGCGGCGAGAAAGTCCGCCGAGGACGCGATGTCCCGGCCGTCGATGCGGCAGATCACGTCACCGGGCAGCAGGCCCGCGTCCTTCGCGGGCGTGGCCTTGCCGCCGGGCGTGTCCACCTCGGCGAGATCCGCCACGAGCATGCCCGCCGTGGTCATCTGGATGCCGACGGCCCGGCCGAGCGGCACGAGCGACGCCGCCTGCGCCGACACGCCCGCGCACAGCGCGAGCGCGACCGCCGCCGTGACGGCAAACCGGCGCAAAAAATGTTGTTGTTTCCGCAAAAAATCCCCCCTTTGCGCGTGCAGTATCAGTATGCCGGGTTTCGGGCAAAATAGCGGCGGAACATTCTTGCTCGATTGCCTGCCGGGGCGCAAATGCCTGCGGCGGCGCGCATACGATGTACGGAGCCAGTTTTGGTAATTCGATGCATCGGAGGAATTTCCATGACGCAAATCTTAAAACAGGGCGACCGGGGCGCGCTCGTGTCGCTGCTGCAGCTGGGGCTGACGCGTGCGGGCCAGACGCCGGGCGCGCTCGACGGCATCTTCGGCGCGCAGACGGCGGCGGCCGTGCGCGCGTTTCAGGCAGCCAACGCCCTCACGCCGGACGGCATCGTGGGCGCGCGGACGCACCGCGCACTGCTGCCGTACTACACCGGCTTCGTCACGCGCACCATCCGCGCGGGCGACACGTTTTCCGCCCTCGCGCGGCAATACGGCACGAGCGTGGACGCCATCGCGCTCGCCAATCCCTATCTCGCCCCGGAGCGGCTGCCGCTTGGCCGGGCGCTGACGATCCCGCTGCCGTTTTCCGTCACGCCGGCGGACATTCCCTATTCCTCGGCGCTCATCGGATATATCGTGCGCGGGCTGGCCGCGCGCTATCCCATGCTCGCCGTCGGGGAGTTCGGCCGCAGCGTGCTCGGCCGGCCGCTGTGGTATCTGACGCTCGGCAGCGGGCCGAAGCTCGTGTTTTACAACGCCGCGCACCACGCCAACGAGTGGATCACGACGCCGCTGCTGCTCACGTTCTGCGAGCAGCTGTGCGCCCGCCTCGGCGACGGCGGCGACCTCGAGGGCCAGAACATCCGCGACCTACTGACAAAGGTCACGCTCGTGCTCGCCCCGGCCGTGGACCCGGACGGCATCGACCTCGTGACCGGCGCGCTCGATGCGGAAAATACCGCCGCGGCGCGGGCGCTCGCGGCCAACTACCCCGACATTTCCTTCCCCTCGGGCTGGAAGGCGAACATCCGCGGCATCGACCTCAACCTCCAGTACCCCGCGGGGTGGAGCATCGCGCGCGAGATCAAATTCGCCGCGGGCTACACGCGCCCCGGCCCGCGCGACTATGTCGGCCCCGCGCCGCTGGTCGCGCCCGAGAGTCTGGCGATGTACGGCTTCACCCGCGCGCTCGCCCCGCTGCTCACCCTGTCGTACCACACGCAGGGCCGCGTCATCTACTGGCAGTACGACGGCTATGACGTGCCGGGCAGCAAAGCGATCGCAAAGCAATTCGCCGCCGTGAGCGGCTACGACGTGGCCGAGACGCCCTACGCCTCCGGCCACGCGGGGTATAAGGACTGGTTCATTCAGGACTACCGCCGCCCGGGCTTCACGATCGAGGCGGGCAGCGGGGAAAATCCCCTGCCACTCAGTCAGTTTCCGGACATCTGGTCGGATAACCTCGGCATCCTCCTTGGCGGCATGACGGCGGTTTTGTGACACTTGTCACAGCCTGCATCAAAACCTCCTACATGACACATTTTGGCCGTTTTCCGCCCAAAAATGCGTGCTAAGATATTCGCAAAGCAGGCCAAACGGTTCGTTTTTTCACGTCACAAAGGAGGCAATTTTCATGCAGCTGTCAGACAAGATAAAAAAATTCAGCGTCGAGCAGGCCATTGACTACCTCAACAAAAACCCGGTCAAGAACCTGCCGAAGCTCCTCGACTGAGCGGACACGTTCTGCGCCGGGAAGTTCGAGGGCCAGCGCCGCGCCATCCGCAAGGCGTGCCTCGACCCCACCAACGCGCACTACCCGATGGTGCAGCACATCCTCAACGATGTCGACCCCGGCGTGCTCAAGACCACGCTCGTGAACTTCTTCATCTACGGCATCTCCTCGTGCTACACAAGCGTGAACTGGGACGCGATCTCGTCCGAGGCGTATTTCCGGCAGCTGATTGACCTCGGCTGCCTGTTCATCTGGTATTTCCACTACATGCCGGTCGGCAACGACGCCTCGCCAAGCAGGCAGCCGCCGCAGCCAAAAAAGAAGTAAAGAACGCGCGCAAAAAGCCAACACGCGCAAGAACACAAAAAAGCAGCGCTTCCCGTTCGGGAAGCGCTGCTTTTCGAGCCTTCCCCGCAAAGGGGAAGACTTGGGGTGCGCGTCAGACGCGGGGCACGCGACCGGCGGCACTGGAGAAAACCACGCACAGCATCCAACAAAAAGCACCGTCTCCCGACCGGGAGACGGTGCTTTTGCACGCACGCCGTTGTTACGACCCGCTGCCAGACGTCTGCGCGGGCGCGGTGACCTCCGTGCGCGTGACGCCCTTGGAGAAGGTCAGGCTCTTGAGGATGGCCGAAAAATCGTTGGACATGCTGCGGTAGAGGTCGGCATTCTCGTTGGCGAACTGCACATCCGTCGGCAGCTCGGCAATGAGGTTGTAGTTCGCGCCGTCGACGGTCAGGCCGCAGATGGCCTGATACTCCGGCAGCTCGGTATAGTCATAATCGGTGGGAAAGACCTCAAGCATGAACAGGAAGCCGCCCAGACCGTTGTCATGGTCGGTCTTTTCGTAAAAGCCGACGTAATAGCCGCCGTCGTTGGCGCCGCACTCGGTCAGGTACTGGTCGCCCCAGCTGGCCGGCAGCGTGACGGAAAAATAGCCGCCCTTGCCGTTGTCATACGTCGGGCAGAGGGTGATGTCCTCCGCCTTTTTGGCCATGTCCGTCGGCTGAGCGGACGCGGCGGTCTCGTCGCTGCGGCCGCAGGCGGCCAGGGCCAGCGTGAACACCAGCGCCAGCACGAGCGCCGGAATGCTTCGTTTCATGCAGATCGCTCCTTTCCGAATCTTTGCATGGGAATAGCATACGCCGCCGGCCCGCATATGTAAAGCCCCCGGCCGGGCGGCGCGCGGCGCGCAAAAAGATGCACGCCAGAAAATCTGACGTGCATCCGTGCGAAAGGTTCCGGTTTTTTTACGCGGCGGCAGACTTGCTGGGCTTGCGCAGGACGATCTGCAGCACGATGACGACCGCGATGACCGCAACGCCGACCAGGTCGGTCGTCAGCTTCGGGTCGATCAGGCACAGGCCGCCGGCGGCGAGCAGGATGCGCTGCCACCAGGGCGCGTGCGCGACGATGTAGCCCTCGAGCGCGGCGGCGATGCTGAAGATGCCGAGGCAGGACGTGATGATGACCTGCACCGCGGCGAGCACGCCCTGATCCATGAGCAGCATGGACGGGTTCATCGCGAAGATGTACGGCACGATGAACGCCGCAATGGCGAGCTTCGTGGCATTGATGCCGGTCTTCATGGGGTCGGACTTGGCGATGGCGGAGCCAGCGTAGGCGGCCAGCGCGACCGGCGGCGTGATATCGGCGACGATGCCGAAGTAGAACACGAAGAAGTGGGCCGCGACCTTCGGGATGCCGAGCGTGATGAGGATCGGCGCGCAGGTGGAGGCCATGATGCAGTAGTTGGCAGTCGTGGGCACGCCCATGCCGAGCACGATGCAGCACAGCATCGTCAGGAACAGCGCCAGCAGCAGCGAGAGCGTCGGGTTCGGGATGGCGCTGCTGATGGCGATGACGCCGCTGATGAGCTTGGACGCCAGGCCCGTGACGGTGATGCAGCCCGCGATCATGCCGGCCATGGCGCAGGCCACGGCGACGGTGATGCTGCCCTTGCCGCCGGCCTCGAGCGAGTCGAGGATCATGCGGCCGGTCTTTTTGGCGGTGATGCCGGCGACGCTGCCGGTCTTCGTCTCTTTCACCTCGGCCGAGGCGTCACGGATGGTGCCGACCAGGCTCACGGCGATGGAGATCAGGATGGCGATTGCGGCGGAAAACTGCAGCGAGCGGATGTTCGCCGTGACCATCCAGATCAGGAACACGAGCGGAAGCAGCAGATAGACGTTGCGGATGAGGTACTTGAAGCGGGGCAGCTCCGAGCGCGGGATGCCCTTGAGGCCGAGCTTCTTGGCCTCGAGATGCACGGAGATGAAGATGCCGCCGAAATACAGCACGGCGGGCAGGATGGCCCAGAGGGTGACCTGACCGTAGGTCACGCCCATGTACTCGGCCATGAGGAACGCGGCCGCGCCCATGATGGGGGGCATGATCTGGCCGCCGGTCGAGGCGGCCGCCTCAACGGCGCCGGCGAATTCGGGCTTGTAGCCGGTCTTTTTCATCATTGGGATGGTGACCGAGCCGGTGGTGACGGTGTTGCCCACGGAGGAGCCGGACACCATGCCGCACAGGGCGGACGAGATGACGGCGACCTTGGCCGGGCCGCCGGAGGTCCAGCCAGCGATGGCATTGGCCGCGTCGATGAAGAAGCTGGCGATGCCGGTGCGCTCGAGGAAGCCGCCGAAGATGATGAACACGGCGATGAACTTCGCACACACCTGCACGGGCGTGCTCAGCACGCCGGATGTGCCGAAAAACAGCGTGTAGATCACGCGGCCGAGCACCTGCTGGAACGTCTGCCCGGCGTTGAGCATGCTCACGAACGTGTACACGAGCAGCGCGCCGACGACCACGAGGATCGGCAGGCCGACGCAGCGGCGGCACAGCTCTGCCAGCACGAGGATGCCGGCCACGCCGACGGCGATGAGAAACGGCGTCATCTTGGCGGCGCTGGTGAGCGTCTTGATGAGCACGGAGTAGTTAAAGCAATAGTAGAAAAACGCAGCCGCACCGATGACCATGATGACGATGTCGTACCACGGCAGACGGTTGGGGTGCACATGCTTCTTGCTGGCGGGATAGGTCAGGTAGCCCATGATGACGATCAGCCCGAGGAACGCGGTCAGGCGGATCTCGAGCGCGGCGGTGCTGAACAGCGTCGACCAGATGCAGTAGATCGAAAACAGCGCCATGACGACGGAGATGACGATCTTGGGCTTGCCCGTCCAGACGCGGGTGGCGGATTCGCGGTCATACTTACGCATGACGGCGTCCATTTCCTCCTGCAGCGAAGCGTTTGCCGCGGCGTCCGCGGCCTTCTTGGTGTCAGACATAAGGGGGAAACCTCCGTTCCGGTTAGGATGGAAAAACTACGGCGTCAGGGGTACTGACGCCGTAGCGAACGTTTACGGGATGCGGCGCATCACCGGGTCGGGCATCAATAGGTGCCTGCCTTGATGGTGGCGGCGGTGTAGTACGGGGAGGCCGCGAGCAGAGACTGCACGTGGCTGTCGTCGAGGCTGACGAGGTAGACGCTGCCGGCGGTGGCGAGGTCGGTGATGGCCGTGGTAGGCGCACCGGCGACGATGAACGCGGCATCGATCTTGCCGTCCTTCAGGCTCTCGGCGCTGTCGCCGAAGCTCTGGTACACGGCGGAGATGTCAGACTCCTTGAGGTCGTAGGCGTTGAGCACGTCAATGGCGTTGAAGTACACGCCGGAGCCGGCAGCGCCGATGGAGACCTTCTTGCCGGCAAGGTCGGCAACGGTCTTGATGTCGGGGTTGGTGGTGACGATCTGGACCTGCTCCTGATACAGCTGTGCCACGACGGAGAAGCCGGTGACCGGGCTGTCAAACAGGCGCTGGCCGTTGTAGGCGTAGTTCATAACGTCGCTCTGCACGAAGGCGAGCTGGACGTTGCCGTTGGCCAGATCCTCGACGTTGGCCTGAGAGCCGCCGGAGGTGAGGGCCGTGACCTTGCAGTCGGACTTGCCGGAGACGAAGGAGGCGAGCACGCCGCCGAAGGCGTAGTACGTGCCGGACTCGCCGCCGGTGCCGAAGCTGAGGGCGGAAGCGGTGCCGTTGCCGGCGCCTTCCTTGACCGCGTCGACCTTGACGCCCTTCTCCTCAAAGTACTTGGCAGCGCCGGGGTGATACGGCACGCCCTTGACGGAGGCGGCAGCCTCAAGGCTCAGCTCCGCGCCCTTGGCGTGCTGGGCGGTGATGGCGTCGAGATTTTCAAAGATGGTGGACACGAACGCATAGATCTCGTCGGTCGGGACATCGTCGCGCGCGATGACGACCGCGCCGACGGAGACGGTGTTGGTGTCGACCTTGGCCGTAGAGCCGGAGTCGTCGGGGTTCTTGGTGTCGGTGCCGCCGCCGCAGGCGCACAGCGCGAACACCATGACGAGGGCGAGCGCCAGAGCCACGATTTTGTTGAACTTCATAGTTGGTTCTCTCCTTTTTGAAATTTTCCTCTTGAAAAGATTCAATATGCGTTCATTATACCTGCAATTCGTGCAAATTTCAAGCGAAAAATGAAACTTTATGCTTGCTTCTGTGCAAAAACTTTCACACACTAACAGTTTTCTGATACAAACCGCCACATCTTGCGCCGCTTGGGCAATTTTTCCCACGCCGGGCACAAGATCCCTCACACATGGAAGCAAAAATCCGGCCCGTGCGAAAATCGCACAGGCCGGATCGGCTTGTCGGAACGCGTTATTCGTCCCTGTCCTCAGGCGGGTCGGGCTGCACGAGCACGCGCTCGACGCGGCGGCCGTCCATGGCGAGGACCGTGACGGTGAGGTTTTCGTACCGGAAGCTGTCGCCCGGCTTCGGGAACGTGCCGAAGCGCTCGAGCGTCCAGCCGCCGACGGTGGTGCTGTCGGCGTCGTCGAGGGCGTCCTCGTTCCAGTCGAGCAGCTCGAGAAAGTCCGAGAGCGTCATGGCGCCGTCGAGCTCATAGCCGCCGTCGGGCCGCGCGACGACCTCCTTTTCCACCACGTCGGTCTCGTCCCAGATGTCGCCGACGAGCTCCTCGAGCACGTCCTCCATCGTGATGACGCCGAGCGTGCCGCCGAACTCGTCCGTGACGACGGCGAGGTGCTTCTGCTCGCGGCGGAGCTTTGCCAGCACGTCGGGCAGGCGCGTGGTCTTGTAGACGAAGCACGGCGGGATGAGCTGCGCGCGCAGATCGTCCGGCCGGCCGTCCATCATGGCCTTGAAAAAGCGGTTGAGATACAGAAAACCGATGATATTGTCCACGCTGCCGGAGTAGACCGGCAGACGGGAATACGACGAATCGTCAATGATGCGCACGATCTCGTCCCAGTCGTCGTCGATATCGATGGCGACCATGTCGACGCGGGCGGTCATGGCCTCGCTCGCGCTGATGTCGGAAAAGTCGAGCGCGGAGCGCAGCAGCTCGCTGCGGTCCTCGTCGAGCACGTCCTCGTCCTCGGCGGTCTCGATGATGGACTGCAGCTCCTGCGAGGCGGCCTCCTCGGGGTCGCCGTCGCCGGTGTCGCCGTGCAGGGGTCGCGTGATGAGGTGCACGAGCCCGACAACGAGCCAGATGACGGGGTACAGGATGACCGACAGCGCGCGGATGACGTACGCGTTGCGCAGGGCGATGCCGTTGGCGTTCTGCTTGGCGACGATCTTCGGCATCGTCTCGCCGAAGATGATGACCAGCAGCGTCAGCACGACGGTGGACACCCACGTCCACTGCTCGCCCGCGAGCAGGATGACGATCACGGAGCCGAGCGACGACGCCGCGATGTTGACCAGGTTGTTGCCGATGAGGATGGCGCTGAGGGTGCGGTCGAAGTGGTCAAGGATGCCGACGGCGGTCCTGGCGCGGCGGCTGCCGTCCTCGGCGGCGTTTTCGAGCCGCAGCCGGTTGGCCGATGAATACGACATTTCGGACGCGGAGAAGAACGCGGACAGCGCGATCAGCACGGCCAGCGCGACAAAATACCACACGATGCTCATGCCGGCTCGCCCCCTTTCTCCGGGGCGGCCCCGGCCGCCGCGTCTGCCTCGGTCTCCTCCGGCAGCAGGCGCACGATGAGCTTGACGATGCGCTTTTGCTTCATGTCGGAGATGCGCACGTCCAGCCGGTGATAGCGGAAGCCCTCCCGCTCACGCGGGATGTAGGAAAACTGCTCATACGTCCACTCGCCGAGCAGCTTATACTGCAGTTCCTCGTCGTCTTCGGGGTCGGTGTAGTCGAGCCGGTCGAACACCTCGCCGACGGTCATCTCGGCATCGACCTCGTAGCGGCCGCCGCCGAGCGGCACGAACGACTCCTCGACCACGTCGTCCTCGTCCCAGATCTCGCCGACGAGCTCCTCAACGATGTCCTCCACGGTCACGATGCCGAGGGTGCCGCCGTAGTTGTCGGTGACGATGGCGAGATTGGCCTTGCGGCGGCTGAGCTCGGGCAGCACCTCGGCGATGAGGGTGCTCTGGTGCACGAACACGGGCTCGTCGAGCAGGGGGCGGACGTCCACGGCCCTGCCGCCGTTTTTGATGCAGGCCTTGATGTATTTGCGGATCTGCAGGATGCCGATCACGTTGTCAATGCTGTCGGCGTACACGGGCAGGCGGCTGTGGCGCTGCTCGCGCACGTAGGCGAGGATGTCCTCCGGCGGGTCGTCCACGTCCACGGCGGCGACGTCCACGCGCGCCGTGATGACGCTCTCGACCGGCACCTCGGCAAACGACAGGGCCGAGCTCATGAGCTCGCCGCGCTCGGCGGTCAGCTCCCCGTCGTCGGTCATGTTTTCGATGATGTCGGCCAGCTCGTCCTCCGTCACGGTCACGGCGGGCTCGCTCTGGATGCGGCGGGCGGCGGCGTTGCCGAAGGCGGTGAGCATGGCGGACAGAGGCTGAAAGAGCACCATGAAAAACCGCAGCGAGCGCGCCGTGCGCATGGCCAGCCGCTCGGCGTATTTCTTGGCGATGCTCTTCGGCAGCATCTCGCCAGCGAAGAACACGACCACGGTCGTGATGAGCGTCGCGGCGGTGACGGCCCACATGCCCCACTGCCGCTGCACGGCCACGGTCACGAGCGTCGCGATCGTCAGGTGCAGAATGTTCGTGCCGATCAGCAACGTCGTGATCGCCTGATCGAAGTGGTCGAGCACATACAGCGCCTGCTCGGCACGGCGGTTGCCGTGGTCGGCGGCGGCTTTGAGCCGGATGCGGCTCGCGGATGCAAACGCTGTCTCCATGACGGCGAAATAGGCCGCGCCAAGGAGCAGCACGATGATAACAGGCAAAAGATTCCATAAATCCTGCTTAGGGCCAGCGTCCATTGCGGATCATCACACTCCTGAATACCTCTCCCGGCCGGTGCCTATCCGGGCGGGAGATAAATTAACGTTCATGATACCATAAAATGCCCGGCGCGTCAACGGGTTTTCTCCTCCGTGACGGCGACGTTGCCGGGCCCGGCCAGCTCGCGCAGCTCCTCGACGAGCGCGGGGTGCACGATGCAGCGGGCGGCGGCGCGGCGGCCCGTGTCCTCAAACACGAGCACGAGCTGCTCGTCGCCGGGGAACATTTCAAGGATGAGCTCGATGCGCTTCACGGCCGGGTGGTCCTTATCCGGCAGGCGCACCCAGAGGCGGTGCCGCTTCGGCGGCTCTGGCCGGGGCGGCGGGTCGCGGCGCGGCGGCGTGCGCAGGGTCTCGAGCCCCTGCTCCGTCAGCGGCAGGACCTTGTCCGCCACGAGCTGGGGGTCGGATTCGTCGCGCGTCGAGATGCGCCCGGCCACGAACAGCGCGGGGTTTTCCTGCGCCAGCAGGTCACGGCAGGCATCGAGCGCGGGCGAAAACACGAGCACCTCCATGCTGCCGCCGTCGTCCTCGAGCTGGAGGTAGGCCATGCGGGTGTTCTTGCGCGTGGCGCGCTCGCGGCTGGCGGTGCAGATGCCGGCCAGCACGACGCGCTGTCCGTCGCGGTAGCGGTGCGCGGCCGTGGCCGGGGCGTGGAAGCTCGCGAGAATGTCGCCCATGGGCGCGGCCTTGGCCTGCTGCGCGAGCGCGCGGTAGTCGTCCATCGGGTGGCCGGTGAGGTAGAGCCCCGTCGTCTCGCGCTCCATGGCCATGAGCTCCGCGCGCGTGAACTCCTCCACGTCCGGCAGCACGAGCTGCGTCGTGTCGGCGGGCTCGCCCCCGTCGTCCGGCGCGCTGAAGAGGTTCATCTGGCCGGTGAGGTTCATGCGGCTCTCGCTCGCGGCGCCGCCCAGCACGCGGTCGACCGACTGCATGAGCGCCTTGCGCTTATAGCCCATGCGGTCGAAGCAGCCGGCGCGGATGAGGCTCTCAACGGCGCGGCGGTTGAGGTCGTGCCCATTCATGCGGCGGCAGAACTCGTCAAACGCCGTGAACGGCCCGCCGATCTCCCGCTCGCGCATGAGCGCCTGGATGAGCCCGCGCCCCACGCCCTTGATGGCCACGAGGCCGAAGCGCAGGTCGCCGTTTTCCACGGTGAAGTCGGCGTCGGACGCGTTGATGTCCGGCGGCAGCAGGCGGATGCCCAGCTCGCGGCACTCGGCGATGTACTCCGTGACCTTCGGCGTGTTGTCGAGCACGGAGGTCAGCAGTGCCGCCATGTATTCGTGCGGGTAGTTGCGCTTCATGTACGCCGTGCGGTAGGACACGATGGCGTAAGACACCGCGTGCGCCTTGTTGAAGGCGTAGCTCGCGAAGGCGAGGATCTCGTCGTAGATCTCGTTGGCGGTCTGCTCCGGCACGCCGCGCGCCACCGCGCCGGGGATGCTGCGCTCCGGGTCTCCGTGTACGAAGGCGGCGCGCTCGGCCGTGATGACGGCCTCTTTTTTCTTCGACATGGCGCGGCGGATCATGTCCGCCTGCCCGAGCGAGAACCCGGCCAGCTGCCGGAAGATCTCGATGACCTGCTCCTGATAGACGATGCAGCCGTAGGTCACGGCGAGGATCGGCTCGAGCAGGGGGTGCTGATACGTGATGCGCTCCGGGTGCGCCGAGCAGGCGAGAAACCGCGGGATACTCTCCATCGGCCCGGGGCGGTAGAGCGCGATGACGGCGGTGATGTCCTCGATGCTGCGCGGGCGCAGCCCCATGCACACGGCCGTGATGCCCGCGCTCTCGAGCTGGAACACGCCGACGGTGCGCCCGGCGGCGAGCATATCAAACGTCTTTTTATCATCGAGCGGGATGCGCTCGACCTGGAACCCCGGCTCGCGGCGGCGCACCTGCCGCGCCGCGTCCTCGAGCACGGTGAGGTTGCGCAGGCCGAGAAAGTCCATCTTCAGCAGCCCCAGCTCCTCGAGCGTCGTCATCTGGAACTGGCACACGAGCGCGCCGTCGTTGCTGGCCAGCGGCACGTAGGCGTACACCGGCTGCTCCGTGATGACCACGCCCGCCGCGTGCGTGGACGCGTGGCGCGGCATGCCCTCGATGGCGCGGGCCGTGTCGATGAGCTGGTGCAGCCGGTCGTCCCCGTCGTACATGGCGCGCAGTGTCTGCGACTGCTGCAGCGCCTCGTCGAGCGTGGTGTTGATGCCGCCGGGGATGGCCTTGGCCACGGCGTCCACCTCGGCGTATGTCATGTTCATGACCCTGCCGACGTCGCGGATGGCCGCGCGCGCGGCCATGGTGCCGAACGTGACGATCTGCGCCACGTGGTCGGCGCCGTATTTGCGGATGACGTAGTCGATCACTTCCACGCGCCGCTGCACGCAGAAGTCCACGTCGATATCCGGCATGCTCACGCGCTCGGGGTTGAGAAAGCGCTCGAAGTAGAGGTTATACTGCACGGGGTCCACGTCCGTGATGCCGAGGCAGTAGGACACGACGCTGCCGGCCGCGCTCCCGCGCCCCGGCCCGACGGGGATGTGCTGGCCCTTGGCGTAGCCGATGAAATCGCTCACAATGAGGAAGTAGTCCACAAAGCCCATGCGCCGGATCATGTTGAGCTCATAGTCCAGCCGCTTTCGCACCTCCGGCCGGTCGCCATAGCGTTTTGCAAAGCCGCGCGCGCACAGCTTCGTGAGATAGGCGTCCGCGTCCGTCTCCCCCTCCGGCAGCAGGAAGCGCGGCAGGTGGTAGTGGCCGAACGTGAAGTCAAATTGGCACCGATCTGCGATGCGCTGCGTGTTTTCCACCGCGTCGGGGTATTCGTCAAAGAGCGCGCGCATCTCGGCCTCGCTCTTGAGGTAAAACTCGTCGTTCGGGAAGCGCAGGCGGTCCGGGCTGTCGAGCGTCTGCCCGGTCTGGATGCACAGCAGCACGTCCTGATCGTAGGCGTCCTGTTTTTTAATATAGTGTACGTCATTCGTCGCCGCAAGCGGGATGCCCGTCTCGCGGTGGATGCGCAGCAGCGCCGCGCGCACGCGCGCCTCGTCGGTCATGTGGTGGTTCTGCAGCTCGAGGTAGAAGTTTCCCGCGCCGAACAGTTCCTGCAGCTCCTCGGCGCGCGCCTTGGCGGCGTCATAGTCGCCGCGCAGGATCGCGCGTGGAATGTCGCCCGCGACGCAGCCGCTCAGGCAGATGAGACCGTCTGCATGCTTGTGCAGCAGCGGCCAGTCGATGCGCGGCTTGCCGTAAAACCCGCGATCGAACGCGGCCGACACGAGATAGCACAGGTTGTGGTAGCCCGTCTCGTCCCGGCAGAGCAGGATCAGGTGCGTGTAGGCATCGTCCACGCCGTGGACGCGGTCGGTCATGCCGCGCGGGGCGACATAGACCTCGCAGCCGATGATCGGCCGGATGCCGGCAGCCACAGCCGCCTTGTAAAAAGCGACCGCGCCGTACATGACACCGTGGTCGGTGATCGCCAGCGCGGTCTGGCCCAGCTCCTTGGCGCGCTCGATGAGCGGCCCGATGCGGCACGCGCCGTCGAGCAGGCTGTATTCACTATGTACGTGCAGATGTGCAAACCCCATCGTGCGTTCCTTTCAGTCGTCCATGTGAAATTCCATGAGTTTTTTCAGCCGGTAGTTCAGGCAGCTCTTCGTCACCGGCGGATACGAGAGCGTGGCGAGGTCGGCCAGGCTGGCCTCGGGATTGGCAATGCGCAGCAGCGCCGCGCTCTGCAGCTTCTCCGGCAGCACGTCGAGCCCGTAGTCGCGCTCGATGCGGCGGATGGCGTCGATCTGCTCCTGCGCCGCGGCGACGACCTTGTCGGCGTTGGCGGTGTCGCAGTTGACCTTGCGGTTGATGGAGTTGTTCATGGACTTCTCCACCTTGGCGGACATGATGTCCATGGCGGCGCAGGGCGCGCCGATCTTGGTCAGGAAGTCCTCGATGGCCTCGGACTTTTTAAAATAGAGCACGGTGTTCGCGCCGCGGTCGATGCTGCGCGCGGCAAAGCCCAGCTCCGTGAGCAGGGCGGCCGTCTCGCGGCTGACGCTCGCGTGCGCCGTGATGAGCTCGAGGTGGTAGTTCTTGCTCGGGTCGGTAACGCTGCCGCCCGCGAGGAACGCCCCCCGCAGGAACAACGCCCGGCAGCAGTCGTTTTCGAGCACGGCGAGGTTGATGTGGTGCGCGACCGTGCGCGAGAGGTCGGCGCCGAAGGCGGCGAACACCGTCTCGATGGCGGCGCGGTCGGTGATGGTCAGCACGTGGCGGCCGCCGGTCTTTTCCTCGGCCGGCAGGGCAAAGTGCGCGCCGAACGCGCGGCGGAACAGCTTCGGCAGCCGCTCGGCGAAGGCGTCGCACGCCGTGACGATGCGGATCTCCCGCGTCGTGAACGTGTGGCAGTACAGCAGCACGCCGTAGGCCTCGGCCACGGCGCAGCAGTGGCGGCCGAGCGGCACGCGGCACAGCTCGTTTTTCACATCGGATGCAAAGGACATGGCGCGCCTCCGTCAGGTCGTCTTGGGAAAGTCCCGGTTGCGCAGGCGGACGTTGGCGTCGCGCGCGGCGAGGTAATCCGTCAGCGCCTTGGCCACGGCCACGCTTCGGTGCTGCCCGCCGGTGCAGCCGATGCCGATGGTCAGCGCGTAGCGCCCCTCGGCGGCGTACTGCGGCAGGAGAAAGTCGACCATGTCGGTGAGCTTCGTGAGAAAATTTTTCGCCACGTCGCTGCGCAGGACGTATTCCTGCACCTCGGCGTCCATGCCGCTCAGGGGGCGGAGCTTTTCGACATAAAACGGGTTCGGCAGAAAGCGCACGTCGAACACGAGATCGGCGTCGATCGGGATGCCGTACTTGAAGCCGAAGGCCACGACGTTGATGAGAATGTCGCGCCGGGTGCCCCCGTCGGCAAAATACTCGCAGATGCGCTTTTGCAGCATGGCGAGCGTAAGGCCCGTCGTGTTGATGACATAATCCGCGCGCTCGCGCACGGGGGCGAGCAGCTCGCTCTCGCGGCGCACGGCCTCGGGCAGGGAGCAGCCGCTCTCGGCCTGCAGCGGGTGCGGCCGGCGCGACTCCTTGTAGCGGCGCACGATGGCGCTCTCCGACGCCTCGACGAACAAAATGCGGTAGTCCACGCCCATGTTCGCGAGCTCCCCGAGCGCGGCAAAAAGCTCGGAAAAGCTCTCCTGGCTGCGGATGTCCGTCACGAGCGCGACCTTTTCATACCTGCCGCGCGTGGCAAGGCACAGCTCCGCAAACTTCGTCAGCAGCGCCGTGGGCAGGTTGTCCACGCAGTAAAAGTCCAGATCCTCCAGCACGTCGGCCGCGCGGCTCTTGCCACCGCCGGACAGGCCCGATACGATCAGAAATTCCATCCCGTCACCCCCGGATGATCTTCACTTCCGGCTCAAGCTCCACGCCGGACGTGCGCAGCACCTCGCTGCGGATGTGGTCCATGAGCCGCAGCACATCGTCAAACGTGGCCCCGCCGCGGTTGACGACGAAGCCCGCGTGTTTCTCGCTCACCTGCGCGCCGCCGACGGCATAGCCCTTGAGGCCCGCCTGGTCGATGAGCGCAGCGGCATAGCCCCCAGCAGGGCGCTTGAACGTGCTGCCCGCGCTCGGCAGGTCGAGCGGCTGGCGGCTGCGGCGGCGCTCGCTCAGGTCCGTCATGCGCGCCCGGATCTCCTCCGGGTCGCCCGGCGTGAGCGCGAGCGTGCTGCCGAGCACAACGCAGTCCGTGTCGGAAAACACGCTGTGCCGGTAGCCGAAATCGTGCTCCGCGCCCACGGCCTCGCGCAGATTCAGATCATGGTCGAGGTAGCGCGTCGCGGCCACGACGTCCTTCATCTCACCGCCGTAAGCGCCTGCGTTCATCGACACCGCGCCGCCCAGGGACCCGGGGATGCCGTGGGCAAATTCCAGCCCCGCGAGCCCATAGCCCAGCGCCGCCTGCGCCAGCCGCGCGAGCGGGATGCCCGCGCCCGCGCGCAGGTGCGTCGCGTCCGTGCGCTCCACCTGCGCCATGCGCTCGCCCATCTGCACGACGATGCGGTCAACATCCCCGTCGGTGACGAGCAGGTTCGTGCCGTTGCCGATCAGGAGCGGCTGCGCGCCGCCGTCTCTCACGATGCGGCAGACGGCCGCCGTCTCCTCCGCGGACGCGGGGCGCACGAGCGCGCGCGCCGGCCCGCCGATGCGAAACGAGCAGTGCGCGCGCATCGGTTCGTATTCCAAAATCTCCAGCTCCGGCAGCTGCTCGCGCAGCGCGCGGACGATGGGGTCCAGATTCGTCATAACTTCCTGTTCCTTTCCGGGTCAGAACCCGATGCCGAGGTCGATGCCGCGGTCGTGCTCGTCGGCGAGCTTCTGCGCCGCGTTGTAGCCCATGCCCTTCTGGCGGTTGTTCATGGCGGCCAGCTCGAGGATGACCGCGAGGTTGCGCCCCGGTCCGACCGGGATCGTCACGCACGGCACGCGCACATTGAGGATCTCGCAGTATTCCGTCGTCAGGCCCAGCCGGTCGTAGGCCTTGCCGTCCTCCCACGGCTCGAGCTGCACGACGAGGTCCACGCGCGTCTCGGGCTTGACGGCGCCGACGCCGTAGATCTGCCGCGCGTCGATCACGCCGATGCCGCGCAGCTCCATGTAGTAGCGGATCATCTCGGGCGCGGAGCCCATGAGCGTCGTGCGGTTGATGCGCTTGATCTCCACGGCGTCGTCCGCGACGAGGCGGTGGCCGCGCTTGATGAGCTCGAGCGCCGTCTCGCTCTTGCCGACGCCGCTGTCACCCGTGATGAGCACACCCTCGCCGAACACCTCGACGAGCACACCGTGCTGCGTCAGCCGCGGGGCGAGGTAGCTCGAGAGCGAGGCAATGAGGTCGGCCATGAACTCCGACGTGTCCTTGCGCACGAGAAAGAGGTTGCGGTCGTACTTTTCGGCCATCTCCAGGCACTCGGGAAACGGGTCCATGCCGTGGCAGATGACGAGACCGATGATGTTGTAGCGCATGAACTGCTCAAAGCGTTCGCGCCGCTGGTCGGGGGTCAGCGTCTCGAGATACGTGCTCTCGACGCGGCCGATGATCTGCAGCCGTTCGGGGTCAAAGTAGTTGTAAAACCCGGCGAGCTGCAGCCCCGGGCGGTTGACGTCGGCGGTGCGGATCTCGCGCGTGGCGTAGTCCTGGGCCGCGTGCAGGACGGTCAGCCCCTGCTCGGCGGCGATCTTCTGCAGCGCGACGGTATAATGTGGTGCGCCCATCGTGCGCGCCTCCTTTCCGGTAAAGCCGCCGGTGCGGCGGCGAAGTTGTTTCGTCCGGGCGGAGCGTCTGCTCCCCCGCATCCCATTGTACCCAAAGCGGCGGCATTTGGCAACGGCTTTTGCGGCGCGCCGGGCATTTTTTCCGGCCGCCGGACGGAAAATGCGCAGAAAATGTGAAAATCATCTTGCAATCGGCCGGGGTTTCTGCTATTATGAGAAAGCTGTTCTCGCAGACAATAGAGAAGGAGGTGCTTCAACCAATGGCAAAATGTCAGTTTTGCGACAAGGGCGTGAGCTTCGGCATCAAAGTGAGCCACTCTCACCGCCGCTCGAACCGCACTTGGAAACCCAATGTGAAGCGCGTCAAGGCCATCGTGGACGGCAAACCCCAGCACGTCTACGCATGCACCCGCTGCCTCCGCAGCGGCAAGGTCACCCGCGCTGTGTGAATTGCAATGATTGCACCGAACAAGGCTCGCCCGATTGGGCGAGCCTTTTTCGCATATTCAGGCATTGATTTTGCAGCTTTGCGCAGGGATGCGCGCTGCTGCTTGCCAAGAGAATGGTCTCATTTCAAAGCCATTTGCGCCGTAGGGGAGCCCGAGGGGGCAAGGCCCGCCTCGGATGAGATGTTTGCATCGCCGCAAGGCAATGCCTTCTCCTTGCCGAGAGAACGGCCTCATTTCAAAGCCATTTGCGCTGCAGGGGAGCCCGAGGGGGCAAGGCCCGCCTCGGATGAGATGTTTGCATCGCCGCAAGGCAATGCCTGCTCCTTGCCGAGAGAATGGTCTCATTTCAAAGCCATTTGTGCCGCAGGGGAGCCCGTGGGGGCAAGGCCCGCCTCGGATGAGATGTTTGCATCGCCGCAAGGCAATGCCTTCTCCTTGCCGAGAGAATGGCTTCATTTCAAAGCCATTTGCGCCGCAGGGGAGCCCGAGGGGGCAAGGCCCGCCTCGGATGAGATGTTTGCATCGCCTTTGGCGATGCCCCCGTCACGCCTCCAGCTCCCCCGCGCTGCGGGTCACGTCGTGGATCCACTTGCCGGAGCGCAGCCGCGGTATGACCAGAAAGATCTGCACGACCACGTCGATGGACATGAGCGGGTACACATACCGGATGTCGAGCTTCCACACCAGCGCCGTGAGCGCGGCCAGCGGCAGGCACACCGCATACAGCGGCCCGACGTCGCACAGCATCGCATAGCGCACGTCGCCGCCGCCGCGCAGCACGCCGACGATGTTCGTCAGGCTCACGCTCGACACCGGCTGCACGAGCATGAGCACGCCCATCATGTACATGGCAATGTCGCACGCCGCGCCCTCCATGTGCATCAGCGGCAGGATGTACGGCCGCAGCAGCACGTTGCGCACGAGCGCGATCATGCCCATGCACACGAGGCCGACGGCCAGCGCCAGAGCATCGAGCACCCACGCCTTGCGCTGCACGCTGCCGCGGTTGCCGCGGCCGATCTCCCGCCCGATGAGCACGGCGGCCGCGCCGCCCGCGGCGAACGACGCCGGGGTCATCATGCGCTGCAGGTTCCCGGCGATGGTGTAGGCCGAGAGGATGGGTGTGTTGTCCGCCATGTGCCCCATAATGACCGTGTAGAGCGAAAACGCGAGCGACCACAAACACTCGTTGCACACGACAGGCAGGGCGTACTTGGCAAAGTCCTTTGCGATCACGCGGCCGGGGTGCAGCAGCGCGCGCGGCATGAGCGGCAGCCGGCGGCTGAACCGGGCATACACGCACAGCACCGCGACCTCGAACGCGCGGCTGATGAGCGTGGCGATGGCCGCGCCCGCGCAGCCGAGCATGGGCGCGCCGAGCTTGCCGTAGATAAGCACCCAGTTGAGGAAAATGTTCAGCGCGCCGGATACGGTGAGCAGCACCGCGCCGAGGCGGGGATTTTCCGTGCTGCGCTGGGCGGCGATGTACACGCCGCTGATGGCGGAGAAGAAATACGAAAAGCCGACGTAGCGCGTGTACGCCGCGCCGGGCGCAACGAGGTCGGCGTTATTGGTGAGCACGCGCATGATCTGCTCCGGGATGCAGAATGCGGTGACGGCGAGCAGGCCCGTGATCGTCGTGGACACGAAAAATGCGATGCCCATCACGCGGTTGATGGCCTCCTGATCGCCGCGGCCGTGGTACTGCGCCACGAGCACGCTCATGCCGCTCTGCACGCCGAAGATCATCAGCTGCATGACGTAAAACGGACTGTTGGCCATCGTCACGGCGGCGAGCGCCGTCTCGCCGAGCACGCCGACCATGAACGTGTCGGCCATGGACATGGAAAATGTCACGAAATTTTGCAGGATCATCGGGAGCATGAGCAAAACGGCCTCCCGGATGAAGGCTTTTTCCTCGCGGATGAGACGCATGGGGCAACCTCCTTTGTGCGCAGTCTGTCTATCATACCATGGTTTCCCGCCGCGCGCAACCGGGCGGCCCGTTTCCGCCGCCGGTCATTGACACCCGCCGCCCTTTGCGCTAAAATAACGCTGTTGTGCCCCCGTAGCTCAGTTGGATAGAGCGGCCGCCTCCTAAGAGAACCAAGAGCGTTCCCCGCCAGAGGGACGGTCGCCCTTAAAATGAAATATGCGCCAGTAGCTCAGTTGGATAGAGCGTCCGCCTCCTAAGCGGAAGGTCGGGGATTCGAGTTCCTTCTGGCGCGCCACAAACAACGCCGAAAGCCTTTGTTTTCAAGGGTTTTCGGCTTTCCTTTTTTCTGCCGTGTTGGGCTGCTTGCTAATTGCTAATCGCAGGCTTTGTGTTTCGTGCTCAAGACCAATCACCTTTTCCGTATTTCCACGGCTGGCAGCTTGCTAATACGCACCGCATTGTTGACGGTTGTTAAATTCGGTTTTCAGCCCGTTTGCTAATACGGTGCGTTTTGCTAATTTGCTCTTTGCTGAGAAAATCAGGCGTTATTAGCAAGCTGCACAGACTTCAAAGCCATTTTGAGCAGTTCTGGATTGTTGGCAAGCAAGCTCGCAAGAGCTTCCGCATCAAGCGCAGGCGGAGCAGCTACGGGCGTACCTTCTGCGCTACCTTTATAGAAAGATTGCTCCATCTCATCAGCAAGGCGACGGCGATCCTCATCAAGAATGTGCGCATAGCGCTTGGTCACCATATCGGGAGAGTTCCATCCGCCATCACCCTGTACCGCTTTCAGATCACCCTTGGAGAGCCGAAGCTTTACGCCCGTACTCGTATGCCGTAAGCTGTGAAACACGACATTATCGACATTGATCGTCGGGTCGTTCAGACCAATAAGGACTTCTTTGAACCGTTTGTTCAGATGCTCCGTCATAATCGGGCGGCCGTTGGCTTGGCAGATAATCAGGCCATAATCCATATAACCGTCGTCGCCAAGCTCCAGTTTCAGCTTCATTTGCATCTCTCTGAGCTTTTCGAGCTTCTTTGCAACGGTTTCAGGAATGTAGACGGTACGAATACTGCCTTCCGTTTTCGGCTGCTTTAAGACAATCACCGTCCGTGTGCCCGGATAGAGATTTGGAAAGCGGAAAAGGATGTCCATTTTGGGTAGCTTTTCAATCAGTTTCTTATCAACACGGTCAATCACACGGTCGATGTATAGCACCTGATCACTCCGGCTAAAGCGCTCCCACTGCGTTCCACCGACCTCGCCGCCGCGCATACAACAAGCAAACGCCAGTTGTATCGCACAGTGCATCACATATAAGTCGTAGATGTCGGTGCGGTCGGTAAAGTCCAATACTCTTTGCAGTTGTTCGGGAGTCAATGCATCCCGTTTAGCTTCCTTGTGCTCCGGCAGTGTCGCATCCAAAAACGGATTTTTTGCAATGTACTCCCATTTTTTCGCCTGATTGAAAGCACATCGCAGAACCTTGTGGATGTCATGAATGGTTGATGGGCTGATATGCTCCCGCTTTGGTTTGCCCATATTGGTTGCCGGCTCTGCTTCGTTCAGCAGGAAATGATAAAAGTCATCGACGGTCTTGGTGCGGATGCTGCGAAGTTTTTTGTCGCCCCAATAGGGATGGACATAATTTTCGAGCAAGCCGACATTTCCGTCATAGGTTGATGCTGGAAGCCGTGGGAGAGGTGTTTCCTGAGGCCAAATACCAGCGGTGTACCGTCCAGTTTTACCGCAATGTGTTCTCAGTCACACCTCGCTCCAAGGTAAAGCTGGCAGCTAAAATGCTCAAGGCGATCCACGCTCAGGAGAGCAAGAAAGCTGCCCGTGAAAAGGCTAAGGCTGTGGTGGAGGAGCTGCGCTCCATGAAACTGAAAGAGGCCGCCAAGAAGGTGGAGAATGGCATTGAGGAAACGTTGACCTATTGCGATTTCCCCAGCGAACACTGGACCCGTATTCGTACCAATAACGTTATTGAGAGGCTAAACCGGGAGATCCGCCGCCGTACCCGTGTGGTGGGCAGCTTCCCGGATGGCAACTCTGCCCTCATGCTGGTCTGTGCCAGGCTGCGCCATGTGGCTGGCACCCAGTGGGGAAACAAGAAGTACATGAACATGAAGCATCTGGAGGCTGCCATTGAGGACGTCTCCATTGCTGGCTGACTTCATTCACGCCAGGGGCTGCAAACCAAAGTGCGAAAAATCCTTGACACTACCAAAATGTCCAAGCGTAGATTTGATTACACAATAATTCAACCATTACAAAGGATTATCCGGCAATGCGATTGGGAAACAATAAAGATTCTTTTTGATTTCTTCCATGTTGGGCACTCTTTTGAAAATGTCATTGCAAAAACGGGGGAACTGTTCGTGGTATGTAAAACAGCCCGAAAGGAAAGGAGAGTTTTCCTATTCTTTCAGGCTGTTTTAAGCGAATTATGGATTTAACTACGTGCCTTCAAAGCAACAATCATAGCGTCACAGACCTCGTCCATGTCGCCTACGATGCCATAGTCGCAGTAGTTGAAAATGACAGCGTTGGGGTCGTTGTTCACGGCCACGAATTTGTCCGCAGCCACGCCGGTCACGTGGTTCACCGCACCGCTGACGCCAAAGCCAATGTACAGCTTCGGCTTGATCATCACGCCGGACTGACCCACCTGCAGTTTATAGGGCAGCAGTTCCCGGTCTACCACGGGACGGGTCCCGGCAATCTTGCCGCCCAGCAGAGCCGCCAATTCCCGGTATTTGTCCAAACTCTCGTCTTTCAGGCCGTTGCCCACGCACACGATGACCTCGCACTCAGCAATGTCCAGCTCCGGATCGAGGCTGTCCGCCGTGAAGTTCAGGAGCTTTGTTCGGATTTTTGATACATCAAAGGAAATTTCTTCCCGGATAACTTCAATGTCGGACTTCTTGCCCGTGGGCGCGTATTTGAACGTGCCGGGACGGATGGTCCCCACCTGGGGACGCAGCACCGGGATGGTGATGACCGCCATGATTTTTCCGCCGGCAGCCGGTTCTACGAACTCGATATCCGTGGTCTCTTCGTTGTAGATGACCTCCGTGGCATCGGAGGTGCAACCTGTCTCCAACTGTACGGCAAACCGGGGCGCAAAATCACGGCCATTGGTCGTGCCGCCCACAAACACCGCGGAGGGTTTATATTTTTGGCAAAGGGTGGTATACAGATTCGTATACGCTTCGGTGTTGTACCGCTCATAGCCCGTGCCGGACACTAAAATCAGTCCGTCCACGCCACATTCTTTGACTTTTTCGATTTGTGCTTCCGGCAAATCGCCTGGGATGACCGCGATCAGCTTGTCGCCGCTTTTGTCGCAGAGCTTGCGGACCTCACAGCACAGCTCCAAAGCCACCGGGTGCACTTCTTTGCCGTCGCGCTCCACGTGTACCCACATATTCTTGTATGTATGTTTGTCCATGCTTCGCACCTCCTCAAATCACGCCATCAGCAGCCAGGATCCCCAGCAGTTTCTTCACATCAGCTTCCACGGAGCCTTCGCTCAGCACCACACCAGGTTCTGGCAGCACAGGCGGGAACATCCGGGGCACCTTGGTGGGAGAACCCGGATCGCCGATTTTGTTCCGGTCCAGACCGGGAATCGTATCAGCGGTGAAAGTCTGAATCTCCGCCTTTTTCGCTGCCATTTTCCCTTTCAGGTTGGGGATCCGGGCGGGGTAATTGGTCTTTTCCATGGTAAACAGCACCGGCATGGTCACTTCCAGCGTCTCGGTACCGGTCTCCAGTTCCCGGTCAACAACCAGTGTGCCGCTCGCCTCGTTCACTTCCTTGATGAGCACGGCGGAGGTGATCTGCGCTGCGCCGAATCGCTCGGCCAACTGGGCGCCCATCTGTCCGGTCGCGCCGTCCAGTGTTTCCTTGCCGCAAAAGATCATATCGAACTTGCCCACCTGATCAGCGGCGGACACGATGGAATAGCTGGTCGCCAGGGTATCGGCATTGCCGAAAACCCGATCCGTAACCAGTACGGCGTGGTCCGCGCCTACGGCAAGACACTCCCGCAACACGGCTTCCGCCGCCGGGGGCCCCATGGTGATGAGGGTGATCTCGCCGCCGTAGGTTTCTTTCACTTTCAAGGCTGCGGACAGCGCGTTGGCATCCAGCGGGTTCAAAATCGCCGGGACACCAGTGCGGATCAGGTTGCCCGTTTCCGGGTCCATGCTCATCTGGTCCACATCCGGGACCTGCTTCACGCATACAAGTATTTTCAGCATTGTATATCCTTTTTAGCCTCCCCATAACACAGAACTTTCCCCTCTGTATTATGGGGAAAATCGTTCAATTGTTTAATCATATTTTGTACAACATTATAGACACTTAAATCCATCAATTAAATGCTGGCAGCTAAGCGATAACCTGCGCCAATAGCTTCCGGGATTTTTGCTACAGTTGTTGCATCACCAATCGTATCCACTTTTTCAACATGCTTTTTCAATTCTTCAAGCATATCATTGTTCGGGCGAGCGCCAACAGCGATTACCATAGTATCTGCCGGAACAAAATGTTCACCGTCTTCGTTGGAAATGCAAACACCGTTTTTCTTGATCGCAGTAACAGTACTGCTGTTATACATTTCGATTCCCAATTGACGTACGCGAGTCATGATAGACCATCTGCAGCTCGGATTAATATCGGGAGCAAGCCGGGGCTGCATCTCAACAATGGAAACCTTTTTGCTCCCGTGGTTCAGCAAATATTTCAGTTTGTCGTGAGGCTCCGCGTCAAAGATCATCATGAACCGAAGCTCTTCTGCACTTAGCGTACCTATTTCACCGATGTACTCTGCCGTTTCAACCCCGACAGCGCCACCCCCGATTACTACGATTTCCTTTCCGACCTCTGCTTTTCCTTCTAATACATCCCACGCCTGCACCACATATGCGCCTTCCTCAATCGGAATCTTAGGCATAATGGAATTTGACCCACAAGCCAGAACAACGCGGTCAAATCCCTGTGTTTTTACTGCCTCAAGAATATTTTCCGTCGTCGCTGTCTGACTGAGCACGAATTCCACGCCCAGCGCTCTGCAAGTGCGCTCAAGCCACTGGCCGATATATCTGATATCGTATCTTCTAGGAGGAGTAGCCGCCAGCATACTCAATCCAATCGTACGGTTCCGCTTCTCCCAAACTGTTACGGTATTCCCACGTAATGCCGCAACGCGGGCAAACTCCAATCCCGCAGGACCTGCACCGATCACGAGGATTTTTTCAGGCGATGCGGATTTCGTTTCCGTCGGAAGTTTCCCGTTCTCGTCCATGAAATTCGTTTCACGGTTTGTTTCCGGGTTGCCAATGCAACCTGCCGGAACTCCATGCATTGCCGAGTCGAGACAACCAGCGTTGCAGCCAATGCATGGCCTTATCGTATCGATTTTCCCGTTCATGGCTTTTTTGGGCAGATCCGGATCTGCAAAAAGAGGCCGCCCCATAACCACCATATCTACATCCCCGCGTTCGACAAGTTCCTCTGCCTTTTCCACGTTCATTCTGTTACCCATCATAACAGGAACTTTGACCCTTGCCTTAATGCCACGTCCTAAATAAGCATACGCCCCGTGAGGAAGCTCCATCGTCACCAAGGGAACCGATGCTTCATGCCATCCGCCGGTCACAGAGATACCGTCAATCAAGCCTGTTCGATCCACAAGCTCACAAATATCCGCAATGTCATCTGAATTGCAGCTTCCGGGAACGAAGTCATTTCCTCCAACGCGAATCGTCAAGGGCACATCAGGCCCAATCACTTTTCTTACAGCGGTAAGTGTTTCAATGAAGAAGCGGGTACGCCCGTGTATATCCCCACCATATTCGTCTGTTCTCTTATTTGTGAGCGGAGAGAAAAATTGCCCAAACAGATACCCGGAATTAGTTTCAATTTCAATGCCATCAAAACCCGCTTCAAGCGCATTTGCTGCCGCTTCTGCTTGCCATTGTACAAATTCTTTGATTTCCTCTCTGGTTAACTCCCTCGGCATTTCCATTTGGGTAAACTTTGAGGGGATTGCTGAAGGAGCAACTGACTGCATTCCCTGGTTTTTGATTTGTTTCGCATAACGTCCCATATGTACAAGCTGTGCAAAAATCTTTCCGCCCTCTTCGTGAACGGCATCCGTCACCTTTTTGAGGGAGGGTATGCTCTTCTTATCAATAATATGTGCTCCGCTGTTCGGATTGAAACGAATCTTATCCCACTGCAGATTGGCAACAACAATAACTGCCACTCCACCCGCCGCGCGCTTGCGATAAAACGCCACGTCTTGATCCGTCATACATCCATCAACTGTATTATTGATTCCACACGGTGCCATCATAATACGGTTTTTAAGCTGTAACTTGTTCAACATTATCGGTTGATAAAGTTTTTTCATTTGCTTTCCTCCTGATATAGTCGATTCTATTTCAAATTATTTTGCCCGGATTGAGAATCCCTTTGGGATCAAACTTTACTTTCTTTTTTTCGAATTCTGTTCTACAATCATCACAGAGGTACTCCACCTTGGCGTAGCCTATACCATATTCCCCTGCAATATCCCCATCCAGTTCATTGACCTTTGCATACAATGCACTGCGCACCGCTTCGGCCGACGCGGCAGTTTCTTCACGGGTCTTGTCAGAAGCAATATGGATGTGCATACCGCCGCTCATCACATGGGCATGAATATAAGCCTTAAACCCGTTAACTTCCGCAATTTCTTTAGCGAAGCTTATCATTTCTGTCATTACGTCAACGGGAACATCCACATTCACTTCAAATGCAGATTTTGCACCGCTCTCCATAGACGCATGGAAAGAACTGTAGGCATCCCAAAACTCGCGCTTCATTGTAGAAGTGTCTCCAACTAAAATATCGAGGCAATTAATCGCTCCTTCTTCCGCCAAGCCCGCAATAGCCTCCATTTTTTCCATAACATCGTCATCATCTTCGCCCTCAATCGTGACCATCAGCGTTGCTGTCACCCGTTCTCCATCCATCTCAACAGGAAAAACGGGATTGCCGGTGACTTGAGCCGAAAACTCAACAAGGTCGGTGTCCAAGAGTTCAACAACAGCAGGCGCAAAATCTGCGTTGCAGATTGCTTTCGCGGCAGCAATAGCATCTTCATGCTCCATAAAGGGGAACAAAAGGATGGCATCCGCACCGGGTCTCTCAATCACCTTAAGGTTTAACTCTGTAATAACAGCGAGAGCACCCTCACTTCCAATCACAGAAGAAAATTCTTCCTGATTACTAAGCGTCTCTACACTTCCGTCAGCTAAAACAATGACCGCATCCAATATATAATCACGAGTCTTACCATACTTGACTGCGCTGGGACCGCCGGCATTCGTCGCAGCGTTTCCTCCGATGGTAGCTGTTGGTTCGCCGGGATCCGGGGGATAATACATACCGTTTTTCTCTGCCTCGGCTTTGACCTCCTGCAACATGACCCCCGATTGGACTCGAAGAACACCGTTTTCATAACCAAGGACCTTGTTCATATTCTTAAGGGAAAGGACTATGCCTCCCTTAACCGGAACAGAGCCGCCAGACTGACCAGTACCTGCCCCACGAACAGTGACATATATACCAAACTCATTGCATAGCTTCATCAGCTCAGCAACTTCCTGAGTGGAGGACGCTTCAACGACTGCTTCCGGGCAATAGTGTCCACCGGGATATTCATCATGACAAAAATCATCACCAATCATCTCTCCCGTAATTGTTTTCAAGTTCAATTCTTTTAGTTTACTGATAAAATCTTTCATGGCATCTTCTCCCATAACAGATTGATGTATATTGGGCATAGCTTCCTAATAATCGATACGAAGCAACCCCAAGTTCGAAACGGGTTATTGTTTAATTTTGCCGCAGTGCTTCCAGCAAAGCGGGAATTATCACATTTACATCGCCTACAATGCCATAATCGCATTGATTGAATATCGGAGCATCTTTCTGCTTATTGATTGCGAAAACAGTTCCTGCCTCACAGCAGCCAACCATGTGCTGTATCTGACCGGAAACGCCTACAGCAAGATAAAAATCAGGTTTTGTTATTACCCCGGAAACCCCGATATAGCGTTCCGTTGGAAGCCATCCATTTTCTTCCGAAACCGGTCTTGTGCAGCCAACTTCTGCCTCTAAGACGCCCGCAAGTTTCATCAGTACACCTAAAAGTTCTTCGCTTCCTACTCCGCGTCCAGCGCTGACAATTCTTTTTGCGCCAGCAAGGTTTACGCTCTTGACCTCTTTTTTTCGCTTATCTAAGAGTACAAAGGAATTTGACTCATCGCATAATTCCAACACATGGATATCTGCTTCTGCGCTTTCTTCCGCAAGCAACCCGTTTCCTAAACATAATATCGCTGTACCGCTAACAGTTTCTTCTCGCAAAGCCGCGCCGCCATAGACGATACGTTTACCGCTGATGCCATCTTCAACACAAATCTCCGACAAATCAGACAAAACAACCGTATCCAATCTGGCCGCTAAAATCCCGGAAATAAGTCTTCCGTTTTTCGTAGTAGCGCATATCACTGCGTCAGGCTTTGCTTCTTCAACCTTGGCAATAATGGAAGGAATGCTGTTGAGAAAAAAGACCTCATCCTTGCACGTTACAATCGTAGCATCACCGCCAAGCATGGCCGCCAAGCGAGTAAGCTCTTCACCAGAAGCATTATTATCTACAATCGCCCAAACGTTTTTCAATTTCTTCATTTCTCATCCCTCCTACAGCGCTTTCCGTATCTGCTCAACGAATGCATTAATGCCTTCCTCATCAGCTATTTCGATAACATTTTTCAGTCGTTCCTTTTCCTCTGGTGCAAAGACCCCTTTGACGTTGGATGCCGCTGCCGAAAGGCCGCCGATATCATCCTTAGACCAAATTGTTGCGGGCTTTTTACCCGCAGCCATAATATCTTTCATAGACGGAATCCGGGGAACGTTAATATCGCTTGTGACAGTAATAACAGCGGGAAGATTTATTTCAAATATTTCCACACCATCCTCAACACTGCGTTCGATTTTAAGTTTGTCATTCACTACTTCTATTTTGCTTACTGCATTTACTGTAGTCCAGCCAAGTATACCACCAAGCATGTTACCAACTTGTTGGTTATACTGGTCGCTTGATCCTTCTCCGCAAATAACCAGGTCCACATCATCCATTTTACAAATGGCTGCTTTTAATGCTTTGGCCGTTTGATTGCTGTCCGCAAAGGCAAGCAATTCATCCTGTACTGCAAACATTTCTGATGGGCCGCGTGAAAGAATAGCCTTTTTCATTTTTGAATTCGCCACAGCATCTCCGCCAACTGTCAGCGCAACGGCAATACCGTCCGTTATCTCGGCGATCTTTGCTGCCTCCTCAACTGCCCGGAGATCATACTGGCCAATTTCCACCGCAGAGAGGTCAATGGACAGTGTGCGATCTTGCTTTGTCTCAATTTTATCTGCATCCGGAACGATTTTATAGCATGCTACAATTTTCATAAATCATGATCCTCCATATTATTTGTGCTGTTCATCCCACATCCTGCATAGTTTTCTGTGGGCAATATTCTGTTGACTCAGAAGAGTTTTCCTCCCAAAAGCAGACAAAACACTGAAGCGGATACCCATACTGCAATGGAAAGGGGAACGCTGTATTTGTAAATATCTTTTGCATTGACCCAATCCTTCATGCCATGCATGATGGCCGCAATGGGATTTGCAGAAGGAAATACAATCGACGCATTGGCACAAATACCAATCACACTCACCATAAGCGCAGTCGGTACATTTGATTTGCCGCAATAGGTTATTGCGATGCTATAAAAAATAATCGCAACTGGATTATTTCCCATGAAATTTGTAAACAGGATGGTTAGGAACGTCATCAATAAAATAAACGCAATTTTGCCCCCATTTCCAGTTCCTAAAATAGGTTCCAGAAAACTGCTGATTAAAGCTCCTATGCCAAGCTCTGAATCGCTTAAGGCCGTCGCGATCTGCAAGCAGATCGTCAGCATAAAATATACGGACCAACTGACGCCATTTCGGGCAGCATCCACCAGATCCGCGAACGGTGAGCCATCGCTCCGCTTCAAAAAAGCCATGATCATCAAAATGACCAAAACGATGCCAGTCGTACCCAACTGTGTGAGGATAGACCCAATGAATGTCGTGCCCATCGTACTTTGTACAATGAGAAGCGCAATCAACAGTACCACTAAAAACATGATCTGCTTCTGATACCGGGTCATGCCATTCAGTTCGCCAAAACTATACTCTTTCTTTAAGTTCTCCACATTGGGGCGGAAAACGAATCTGCCAAGAAGCAGATATAGGATGACCGTGCCAAATCCAATACAGAACGCTATGATAACATAGCTTAAAAACGGAACCGTGTATCCGGCCTGTTCCGCCATGCCGATGATCAGCGTACTCGGTAGTCTGAACGGGAAAACCACAAACCCCATCAAACCGGATAACGCAATTCCAACGATCATGTATGAGGTATAAGCGTCACTCTTTTTGTAGCCTATTTCAGCAGCAAATTTCGTAAAAATCGTCCACACGATCACACACGCAGGTGTCATGCTGACCAATGCACCCACAAAGTACGCTGCAAATAGGAACAGGAATGAGATCACCCACGGTCTGGATCTTGCAAATTTAAGTGATATGATAGAATTTACTAAAATATTTGATACCCCGGACTTGGTAACGAAATACGCAAACATAAAAATGAGCATGATGTATATATTCGTTACATTACCAAATCCGGTCGTTATCAGCTGAGGAACTGTCGAATAACCGGAAAAACCCAAAAGTATGAGTCCGAGGAAGCTCGGCCAAATCACATCAACAGTTGACCACAAGAGCAAAAGGCCAAGGTATATCCCCAAAACTTCCATACCCATTTTCGTAACTACGCCGATGGGTGGGATGTATTTGAACAACAGCATAATCGCAATGCCGATTACAGACAGAATATAGTATCGAACAACTCCATTGGGTTGGAATCTCTTGTTTCGAATGGATGAACTCATTTTACCCTCCCAAAGAACTCCGTAGGTAGCACCTGCTTTTTATGTAGGTTGGTCACAAAAAGAGCTTTGTAATTTCAGTTTCCGAAATCTTACCAACACCGCTATGCGGCAGTTCCCTAACAAAGACGATCCTGCGCGGTTTCTTGTAGCTCGCTATATATTTGCAGCAGTGTTCGATAATTTCTTGTTCTGTAACCGCCTCGTGATTATTTTTTAGGACGATCGCCGCGCCAATTGCTTCTCCATACTTTTCATCTTTGATTTTCAAAACGGCGCATTCCTCTACCGCCGGGTGCATTAGAATGGCTCGTTCCACCTCACTGGAATATACATTCTCACCGCCTGTTTTAATCATGTTTTTCTTTCGACCGACAAAGTAGAAATACCCATTTTCATCTCTGGTGAAGATATCTCCCGTTGGAAACCAGCCATCCGGTGTGAACACATTTTTGACTCCATAATATGATTTCATCATACACGGACTTCTTCCGAATAGTTCTCCACATTCGCCAATCGCTGTGACTTCTTTCCCCTCATCGTCGATGATGCGGGCTTCGCTGAACGGGGAAAGCCTACCGACACACAGATTTTCGTTGTAAACCGGCGGTTTTTCTCCCCGCTTTATGATACAGACAATATTCGTTGCGCGTTCGCTCATCCCGTACCCATTAAATACATCCGCATTGGGAAAGCACTCAAAAACCGCTTGCAAATTATCTGTGCTGGCATTTGCGCCGGCCAATCTTACAAGCCGCACACTTTTGAGCCGCTCGGAATCAAAGTTCTCTATTTTTTTCAAATCAAAACACAGCGTCGGTGGAATAAGCATAGTTTGCGTAACATGTTCTCTTTCAATCAGCTCAACGATTTTTTCTGCTGAAAAACCATTGTGCAGAATAAAAGTCGCACCGCAGCAAAGGCTTTGAACCATTGTAGTAAAACCGCCAACATGAAACAAAGGTGCATAATTCAAATATACATCACTCGGATGGATCGCGGCTTCCGACATATAACCGGTCACGGCTTGCAAAAATAACCCGCCGTATGTGTGGGACGCTGCCTTTGGAATGCCCGTTGTGCCACCTGTAAAAATATTCAGCACAATGTCATCAAAGTTATGTTGGACAGCTTCCGTATTCGGATGCTCTTGAGAAAGGATCGTTTTCAGGGAAATATCATCGCCGACTACCGCATCCCCATTCGCGATAAGCTTGAGTTTTCTTCCGTCCAATGCGGCCGCAGAAACTGCAACGCCGGAAAGCGCCTCTTCGTAAATCAGTACATCCGCTTCGACCAAATCCGTCAGATTCCTTATCATTTCAGGCGTTTCCCTGAAGTTCAACGGTGAAATGACAGCGCCCAATCTTAAAAGCGAGAAATAAAGTTCGATTAGTCTGATGCTGTTTTTAAACAGCACCGCCACCTTATCGCCAGCGCGTAAGCCATAGTTACTCAATCCATCCGCCATCTTTTCGACCGCCTGAAATAAACTGCCGTAGGACACTCTCATATCGCCTTGAATCAGCGCAGTTTTCTCCGGTATCGCTGATGCATTTACTCTGAGCATTTCATATATGCCGAACAAAAAACATACACCTTCATTTCTCTTGTAGAATCTTTATCTTTGTCTCTTGGGCAGGGGAGAAAGATCTGCTACGCCAGCAAAGGTCTGGGCAAAATCTGCATATCTGCGAGCTTCGGTTCCTTGAATCTCAAGCTCTGTATCCATCCAATTTCGTCTCTTGGTTGCTACAAGGGCCCATTCCAGCGCATCGCCGCTGATGCGATTCTCCGCCGTAGGTTCTCCTTCGGTCCATAAACTTCCGTCCGGCATCACAAGTTCTAAATATACCGGCGTTTCAGGCAGTTCCACTCCGTTGATACGATACGCATTCGGTCTGGATTGCCACGACAGGAACAAAACGTGCTTGATTCTGTCGTTTGCTTTGATTGGAAGCTTAAAATGATCGTAAATATCTACCCAGTGGGTCCAAAGCTCCATCAATCTGGCCGTTGCCATGGAGCGGGCGGACATAGGTAATCCCGGAGCCCACGGAATGCGTTGCTTGCGGTCGCAATGATACAGCGTGTTCACCAACTGCGTTCTGGTTTCTCTCCACACACGCAAAAGCTCTTGCTTGCTCATGCTAATATGCGGCTGGTAAATCAAATGTTCATCCATTTTCCCGCCGGTAATATCCTTGATGTCATTTGCTTCATGTGCGGCAAGCTTTGCTGCTGCTTCATCGAAAACAGCAATATGGCTCACAACATCTTTGATCGTCCATATTCCCTCAATATCATAAACTCTCAGGTCCGAATGGATTACTTGATTCCATTCCGCCTCCGAAAGTCCATCGACAAAAGCGTCTGCAATAGATTGTTCCGCAATCAAATCGCTAAGAATCTCTTTCATATTCTGTTCACTTCCTTAACAGCTTTATTTATATTCTTCGAGAATTCCGCGTCCCGCAATATGAATCATGATCTCGTCGGTCCCACCGCCGATTCTAAACACACGAGCATCTCTCCATAGTCTTGAGATACGGCAATCTTTGGTGTAGCCGATTCCGCCCATGATCTGCATTGCGTCGTCAATCACTTCATTTGCGGACTGTGCACAGTATAACTTCGCCAAAGCCGCAGAATTACGGACAGGGATGCCGTTGTCCTTTTCCCATGCGCATTTATAGATCATGTTGCGCATATTTTCGATCTTAATTTTCATTCTGACGATTTTTTCCTGGATCAGTTGGAACTTCCCGATCGGTTTACCAAACTGCATACGTTGGTTTGCATATCTGGCTGCATCTTCAAAGGCACATTCCGCCATACCTACAACTTTAGCCGCCATAACGAGACGCTCGATTTCGAAGTTCTTCATGGTTTGCAGAAAGCCATTTCCTTCCACACCGACTAAATCTTCCTCATCAAGCTCCACATCTTCAAGATAGACCTCACAGGTGCTTTGCATATTCCAGCCGATCTTCTCGATGGGAACAACTTTAACTCCGGGTTTGGTCATATCGACCCACCACATAGTAAAAGCCGAGGTCTTATCTTCCTCATTTTCATCCGCATTTCGCGCCATACACAGCATATAAGGATAATCCTCAGCCCCCGTCATAAACGTCTTGTGTCCATTGATGTACACTTTCCCATTTTTTCTCTGGAACGTTGTTGCAATCGAACTGTTGTCCGAACCAGACTGCGGTTCACTGAAGCCAAGGAAAAATGCGCTCTTTCCCTTCTGTAAGAGATTCATCGTAATTTCAACTTGCTTCGGAGAACCAAACTCCAGCATATCATCTACCTGCAGTGCATTTCCGAATCCGAAATGGGGGCCGCCATGCTTTGTAATCGCTTCTGCTATGAGTACAAATGTCAAGGCGTCGGTAGGAACTCCGCCATACTCTTCGGGAATACCCAACATACCAAAGCCCGCCTCGTTCATTGCTTCAAAAAACTCCACCGGCGTCTCATGGTTGTTATAGCAGGTAGCAATATATTCCGGCTTACAATGCCTGTCCAAAACCTCTTGGAGGCTATCAAGCAAAAGTTCCTGTTCTTCACTAATTCTAAAATCCATATTCGAGCTCCTAAAATATAATGTAGCAATTTCCCTCCGAAGGGCACTTCCCTCTACACAGCTTCTGTCATTTGACAGAAGCTGTGTAGCCATAAGGGTCAGAACACCAGCATACCGATGGTAAAGGTAAGAACAATTGCCAGGACAATTCCCGCAAACACAATAATCGGGGACCACTTGTAAATATCTTTTGCTGTGATCCATTCATCATTACCATGCAGCAAGGCTGCCTGCGGGCAGCAGCAGGGCAGGAACAGCGCAAGACCGACCATAACAGAAATCACTGTTGCCATCATAGGACCGCTTACACCAATGGCGGACGCGCAAGTCGCAACGATAGGAATCAAAATCGACGCAACGATCATGTTCGCAAGGAAGTTCGTCAACACAGCAGCTGCTACGATCATAATAATAATGAAAATCGCAGAACCAAAACCACTATTCATAAGCGGTTCACACAGTGTTGTTACTGCCGCCTTCACGCCGGTTCCCTCTGCCGTTAGGTTAGCGGACATGACAATATTAAACGCGACAAGCATCATCGTACTCCAGGGCACAGCTTTGATCGTATCACCAAAGGTTGCAAACGGGGTTCCGTCTTTTTTACGCAGCAACAGCGACAGGCCTAAAAGAAGCGCACAGATCGCAGTGTTTCCAATTCTCTTGCAAATTGCGCTAAACTTAAGGCTGGTAAATGTGCTGGGCACAAACATAAGAATGAAAAACACTACCAGCAAAACAACTACTTGCTTCTGATAAGTGCTAAGCTTCGTATCTGCGGAATAAACATACTCGCTCTTCTCAATGGCAGATACATCAGGACGAATAATATATTTTGAAACTGCGACAAAAAGTAAAGTAATGCCATATGTAATAGGGATTGCCAAACTGCAGAACGCAGCGAAGTTTGCAGTCTCGCCTGTAGCCTTTGCCAAAATACCCATGGCGCTCACCGCAATGGCCTTGAAGGGGAAGGCGCTCTGACCCATTTCTGCGGCAACAATAACACCCATAACAAGAAGTCTGGCATATTTATCCTTAATGCTGTACCCAAACTGACGGCATACAACATACGAGATTTCCCAGCAGATAAAAATTGCCGGTGTAACGCTGCAAAACGCCGAAACAACGTAGGCTGCCGTTAAAATCAAAAACATTACCATGTAAGGGCGTCCTTTTGCAAATTTGCGCCCACAAATCCATTTGGCAATAGAATCGCTGATGCCGGCATTTGTGATAACCGCAATAAACGCAACGATGAATACGACCAGCAACCAGGTGTCTGAGCCAAAGGCAGATGCGAAAACGCCGGTTACCGTATTTTCCCCTACAAACCCAAGACACACCATACCAAGCAGAGCTGGCCAGACAACATCACAGGTTGCCAATCCCCAGATAACGCCAATAAAAATGCCGATAACCATCATGCCCTGCTCTGTGATTGGGGCAGGCGCCGGAATAAACCGAAAACAAAAAACAAAAATCAGAGATATAAGTACATTAATGTAATATTTCGCTGTTTCTTTCATAGTAATTCCTCCAAAAATAATTCACTATCTTCCAAAAGACAGTTTATTTTTCTTGACTGACGACTTTTTCCGAATACATCTGCCGAATCTCGTCCTCTGTGTAACCCAATTCGGCCAAAATATCATCATTATCCATACCGTAAGTCGGACCGCCTCTGAAAATACAGCTTGGATTTTTACTGAATTTCGGAAAAGCATTCGGGCCTTTCAGCATTGTGTCCTTGTTTGGATCATAAAAGCCAATAATTGCTTCTCTTGCTTGATAATGGCTATTCCGCTCCATGGCATCATACGTCATACAAATTGAGCTCGTAATGCTATGTGCATTCAGAATATCAACTGCTTCCTCTGCCTCATACTGCTCAAAAAACTTATTGCACGCGTCTTTCAGGCGCTGCGCGCGGAGGTCTTCCTTCGCGATATAAGGGTGCATATCTGCAAAATCAGGATCCTTGTCCAGACCCCAAAGGGCTTCCGCACGCTTATACATTGCCGCTCCACCCAAGCTGATGATAACCCATCTACCGTCTTTGCAGCGGTGCAGCGGATCAATCGCTCTCGGTCCTACGCCTGCGCCCACACGCTTATGCTGCTTTCCGTAGTTCAGACCATCCATCACATAATCGCTCTGTACTCGGAGCATTGCCTCATATTGTGCGACATCAATGCTCTCACCGATACCCGTACGCTTTGCATTGAACAGTGCGGCCAAAACACCGTATGTTGCAAACATCGCTGTAATAAAGTCACAGGCATACGGTTCTGGGAAAGCGGGCGGCGCCGGATCAGGTTCTCCGTTTACCATGGCATATCCGCTGAAAGCCATTCCAATACGATCAAAGGACGGACGCGGAACATAATTGGGATCTCCATACTGCCCATATCCCGACACATGGCAAATAACCAAGTCCGGTTTGATCTGCCACAGCACATCATCAGACAGTCCCCACTTTTCCCAGCTGCCGGGCTTTGATGATTCAACAAAGATATCTGCGTCAGCGATCAACTTTTTGAATATCTCTTTGCCTTTTTCGCTGGGAACATTCAGAGCAATGGTTCTCCCGTTGCGATGGTCCAGTGCCCATGCATCGGAAAATGCCCGGATCATATCCGGTACAGCAGCATTTTCAATGTGTATCGTTTCCGCCCCTTGTTCTGCAAGCAGCGTTCCGACAAACGGACCTGCATAGTTCAACCCAGATGTAACGACTTTTATGCCTTTGAGATTACCAAAGACGGGCAATTCGCTTTTTTTCATGATTTTCCTCCTTTTCTCTTTCAATTCATTTTCGCTGACACTAAACTTAAAGCAAGTTCCGTGCCAGTTTAAATTGAAGCTTTGTATATTTCTGTTTTTTGATGTACAAAATCGTCAAAATATGGATAAATGTCACAAAAATAAAACGATCTTTATCAAGCTGACACTAAACTTAAAGCAAGTTCCGTGCCAGTTTAAATTGAAGCTTTGTATATTTCTGTTTTTTGATGTACAAAATCGTCAAAATATAGATAAATGTCACAAAAATAAAACGATCTTTAAAACGATCTTTATCAAAAAATATCGGCATTTGACATCTTCCATTTTATTTCGCTCAAGGAATTGCTATTTTTTTGTCAAAAAATCCTACGACTATGTGTTACAAATCTGACACATCATGTTGACAATAATTCTTTATCCGTAGTACAATACTCAAGGACAATAATAAACCTGCAAACTCACATCAAAGGGGCACCTAATGATATATTCAAACAATATCGACAGAGAAAACACCTTGATTGCTTGGGAACATTTTATCAAAACTGGTGAGATCCTTTCCGACAAAGTAAGAAAAGAAATTGCAGACTCCTGGTTGCGGTGTAAAGAGCTGAATGTTGACGCTTACGATACGAATTACCCGAAAATGTCCAAAAAGCTGTTATTTACGCGGCAGCAAGACCTGCGCAATATAATGGCCTATGCGGTCCCCGTGTGTAGTGCGATCAAGGCTCTGACCTTTGCGAAAAGCACTTCCCTGGTGGATAAAGATGGCTTTGGATACTATTTCATCTCTGAGTTAGAGGAGGACCCGAGTTCTTACGGCATTTTTGTTGAAGAAAAAACCTGCGGCAATGCAATATCAACAATTATTGCAAGAACAATGCGGCCTATAATACTGCATGGATATGAGCAATACCGCCTAGTAGATCAAAATCTTACATCAGCTGGCTCGCCTATTTTTATAGAGGGCACTTATTTCGGTACGATATCTGTAGGCTCACCGTTAGACAGTTTTAACGACTACGATCTAACTATAACAGAAAACGGTGCAAAGTTCATTGGAAATATGTGTAGTGAACAAACCTCGTCCTACACACCATTTCGTGCATTGTTTGCCCAAATTACAAATTATTGCCAAAAGCCTGTTATGGTCCTCGACGAAAATGGGAATATCATAAATACAAATCACAATTGCGAACGGATCACCGGCATCGTTGGTTCACTTGACAATTATGTTCCTATTCGAAAATTTCTTGAGGATCAAAACACATTAAAGCATTTGTTAACTTCCCCCGATTCGGATAACTCTAATTTTGTATTCTGTCTGATTGGGCCGCGAAAGAAAAAGCTATATTGTCAAATCCTAAAACGCGTAGAATTGCTGGATCCAGCCGGCAACCCGTTCTACCTGTTGATATTTGATACATGCTCGCCGGGGCAGCAAAACCAAGTACTATACTCTCCGGAGCCCATAAAAGATAAACCGAAGTATAAAAGCGATTCCTTCGATGGCTTCGTAGGAGAAAGTTTGCCCTGGCTGAAAACCATGCAAAAGATTGAGCGAGTGGCACAATTCCCGACAAATGTACTGATTACCGGTGAAACCGGCACCGGAAAAGAAGTCGCCGCGAAAAATCTTCACCGCTTAAGCAAAAGAATTGGCCCCTTTGTTGCGGTAAACTGTGGTGCTTTGACAGAAAGCCTACTGCAAAGTGAACTCTTTGGATATGAAAAAAATGCCTTCACCGGCGCAAGCAGCATTGGGCATATAGGTAAAATTGAGCACGCCAATAAGGGCACCTTGTTTCTGGATGAAGTGAGTGAAATGTCTTTAGCAATGCAAACCGCTATTCTACGAGTAATTCAAGAGCGAGAGGTTACAAGAGTTGGTTCCAATTCCGCCATAAAAATTGATATCAGAATCATTGCTGCATCAAACAAGAATATGATGGAGCTCGTAAGAGAAAATAAATTCAGGCAGGATCTATATTACAGACTTAATGTGATACGCATAGATCTTCCACCATTAAGAAACAGAAAATCCGATATACCGCTGCTCATTAATTATTATTTGGACAAGATATCCACACAATATAACCTCCCAAAACCGCATCTTCTCCCTTCTGCTTATGATATTTTGAGCAGGTATCCATGGCCCGGTAACATCAGGGAACTGCGCAACGTAGTAGAGCAAATTGTCATAATGAATGATGGAAAAACAATTACCGCCGATGCAGTCCAGCCCATTTTTGAAGATTGGTACGATGTTGTTCATGAACCTGAAGACGAGCAAAGAACTACCATCATTGAAACTCTGAGCAAATGCGGAGGAAATATAAGCAAAGCCGCACGAAACTTAAATATTTCAAGGGAAACGCTTTATCGAAAGATGGCAAAATACAATATAGATTCTAAGGCATTAAAGCTATAGAACTCCATGGAATTTACGTTCTACTTTAATTCTATATCGATTAAAACGTGTGGTAGCGCCCTCCTTTCAAAATCTGCGTCGCTGTAAACAAAGATACAGTATGTTCTTCTATATTACTCAAATATCAAAACGACTAAAATATGTTTGGTCTTGCATTTCCTTTTCGCTTCAGGTAATATAAAAATGAATTGTTGTGTTTTTGTCAATTTTTTGGAGTGCGGAGCTATGGAACTGAAACAGCAGGCCACAACCAAACAAACACTGGCGCTGACACAGACTATGCGCCAGTCTCTTGCGTGTTTGCAGATGTCCGTACTGGAACTAAGAGACTACATTCAAGAGGAAGCATTATCCAATCCGTTATTGGAAATTTCTATGGAGAACTATTCTGTCCCGCTTTCTCCTGCGGGAATCAGTCAACGGGAACGTGATGATTGGTCCGGTTCCGATATCAGAAATTCTGACGATGGGCACAATGCGTCTGATTTTACAGATGTTTACATCAAGGAAGTCTCTTTCTCAGAACATTTGAACCAGCAACTGGGACAGATGAAGGAATTAGACGAGCGCCAACGCTCCTTATGCAAATATCTCATAGGCTGCCTGGATTCCCGCGGCTATTTAGATTGCGATCTGCAAGATCTTGCAGATGAGAGCGGTATTCCCTTATTTGATCTGGAGCAGGCCTTGTATGTGGTGCAAATGCTGGAACCAATCGGCGTCGGGGCCAGAAGTTTATCGGAAAACCTTATCATACAGCTTGCAAATAGTGAGCATTTTAATGAAGCGACTGTCCATATTGCTCTGTTCGGGTTGGAGCTGCTCTCTACGCAGGATTATCGAGCACTGGCAAAAGAGATGGGCTTATCAATCCAACAGGTAATTTGCGCTGAACAAGTCATCAAGGCACTCAATCCAATCCCATCCCGAGGTTTTGCAGCCGGAGAGGCAACACAATACAGTGTACCAGAAGCGGAGATCATAATTGAAAACGGCCAGTTAGCGATCCAAATCGATCCCTGGCACTTGCTTCCAAAGATCAGCATCAATAACATCTATGACACGACCTCAGATGATTCCGCGAAAATATATATCCGCCAGAAAAAAGAGGAAGCCGCCACATTGCTAAAGATGATACAAAACCGTGAAAGTACACTTTCCGCGGTCATCCGCTGTATTGCCGCAAAAAACCGGGAATTCTTTGTAAACGGAGGCCCTCTTGTCCCCCTGACTATGCAACAAGTAGCAGAGGACTTGTCTGTAAATGCCTCAACAATCAGCAGAACTGTCAAGGGAAAATCAATTCAATTTACAGGAAAAATACTTCCTCTGCGAATGTTTTTCTCCTCTGCATTACAGACGCAATCCGGCAACGCCGTTTCTGCGGAAAGCGCAAAGCAGCAAATTCGCCGGTTTGTCAATGCCGAGGATAAACGGCAGCCCCTGTCAGATGATGGACTTTGTCATGCCTTGGCCGGTATTGGTATCGTTTTGTCCAGAAGAACCATCGCAAAATACCGCGCAGAATTGAACATCCCATCGAAATCGGAGCGCAGGCAAAAATGATGCATAAGAAAGAAACTAAGTGCCGAAAGCTGTGAAATCTTCAGTAAGGGCATCATTACAAATTGGTTTGAAATTCAAAAGTAATTCCTACACAGTTGAAGTCTCCATCTGTGAATATAAGGACAACATCAAAACAGGCTGGATCTACGTCCAGCCTGTTTTCTTTCGATAGCATTCGATACACCTAGGTCAGGTAGAATAAGTTTCGCAAAAACAAAAAGAGACATGGTTTGCTCTCTCCTTTCGCGATAAGGTAGAATAAGTTTCGCAAAAATAAAAGGAGACATGGTTTGCAGATCTCTGGTAGAATGAAGTTGCGACACCACCATTCGAAAGGAGACAGCAAACCATGTCTGAGAAGATTGTACAGCTAAACGAGGAAGTTATCAAGGGTCAGCTCAAGGAGTTGGTGCGAGGCAGCGTAGAGGAAACCCTCAACGAGCTGCTGGAGGCAGAGGCAGAGAAGCTGACCCAGGCTGCACGGTACGAGCGCAACGAGCGGCGCCAAGGCTACCGCAGCGGCCACTATAACCGCAACCTCACCACCACTTCCGGGGATGTCACTCTCAAGGTGCCTAAGCTCAAGGGAATTTCCTTTGAGACTGCCATTATTGAGCGGTATCGCCGCCGGGAGAGCAGTGTGGAAGAGGCTCTTATTGAGATGTACCTGGCCGGCGTATCCGTCCGGCGTGTGGAGGACATCACCGAAGCCCTCTGGGGCAGCAAGGTCTCTCCATCCACCATCAGTGAGCTGAACAAGAAAGCATATGTCCACATCGAGGATTGGCGGAACCGCCCTCTGCAGGGCGGAGGCTATCCGTATGTCTATGTGGATGGGATCTACCTGCGCCGCAACTGGGGCGGAGAGTTTGAAAATGTTGCCATTCTTGTGGCAATTGCAGTCAATGAGGACGGATATCGTGAGGTTGTGGGCGCCGCTGAGGGTATGAAGGAGGACAAGGCCAGCTGGGTCAGCTTCTTCCAGTGGCTGCGTAGCCGTGGTCTGGACGGTGTGAAACTTATTGTTGGCGACAAGTGTCTCGGTATGCTGGAAGCCGTGAGAGAGGTGTTTCCTGAGGCCAAATACCAGCGGTGTACCGTCCAGTTTTACCGCAATGTGTTCTCAGTCACACCTCGCTCCAAGGTAAAGCTGGCAGCTAAAATGCTCAAGGCGATCCACGCTCAGGAGAGCAAGAAAGCTGCCCGTGAAAAGGCTAAGGCTGTGGTGGAGGAGCTGCGCTCCATGAAACTGAAAGAGGCCGCCAAGAAGGTGGAGAATGGCATTGAGGAAACGTTGACCTATTGCGATTTTCCCAGTGAGCACTGGACCCGTATCCGCACCAACAATGTGATTGAGAGGCTGAACCGAGAGATCCGCCGCCGCACCCGTGTAGTTGGCAGCTTCCCGGACGGCAACTCGGCCCTGATGCTGGTCTGCGCCCGGCTGCGCCATGTGGCTGGCACCCAGTGGGGAAACAAGAAGTACATGAACATGAAGCACCTGGAGGCTCCCGTTGAGGATGCCTCCATTGCTGGCTGACTTCATTCACGCCAGGGGCTGCAAACCAAACTGCGAAAAATTCTTGACACTACCTTTTTCGCTCATATATGTTCGAGACCCGGTCTGCCCCTGATTACAATCTGGGTTCCTCGACAGACTGACAGCCTCCGGTTGAAACCAACCGGAGGCTGTATTTCTCTGCACCATGGAACGTTGAAAGTAAACTTGTTTATCCGATATGCTATGAATAAGTTGCGGCTTGTGCAGAACCAAAAGCGTGTAGCAACTTGTCATATGGCAAGCTTATCGAAAAAACATCTTGACGTATGACAAGCGATGCTATACAATGACAGTGAGGTGAAGCGCTTATGCAAATGATGAAGGAAAAACAGGATCTGACCTATCTTTCCTGGTCGGTCTATCGCAATTCTTCCGGAACAGCCGGTTCTTTTCTGAAAGCATACTCCGAACTCGGTGGAAAGAAGACCTATTACAAGCTCTCGAACTTTGATAAGGCGCGTGGGGTCATTGGGCATGAGTGCGTGAACGAGCTGATCGTTGACCGGCTGCTGACGATACTGGGGATTTCTCATCTCTCCTATCAGCTAATCCATGCGGATGTTTCGGTGGATGGCAGGACCCATGAGGTTTATCTCTGCGCTTCGGAGGATTTCAAGGCAAAGAGCGAGTCCAAAACCGCTTTGGATGCCTATAAGGAGTTGGAAGCGCTGCCGGATGAATCCGCCTTGGATTTCTGCATCCGTATGGGATGGGAAGACTATGTTTATCAGATGCTGATCGTAGACTATCTGATCCTGAACCGGGATCGCCACGGTGCCAATATTGAGGTGCTGCGCAACAGCCGAAAGAAGACGATTCGTCTGGCTCCCCTGTTTGACCACGGACTTTCGCTGCTTTGCAGTTGTCCCGATGATATTGCGGCGGCTGGGTTCGATGTGATGGCCGACAAGCCCTGCAACAACTTTATCGGCTCAAAGTCCACATGGGATAACCTGCGTATCATTCCGAAGGATAAAATGCCAAAGCTGACGCCGCTGCACGAAAGCGACAGACGGATCCTCATGGAAGGACTGGACGGCGTGATCTCTCCGACTCTTCAAGATAAAATCTGGGAAATGATTTGGAAAAGGTGGTGCGCGTATGAAGATTTTTGCCATTCGAGATGAATCATCGCAGGAGCAGAAGGATCTGGCGTACCTCCTGTACTACGAGCAGGAAAAGCGGTTCTACATTGAGCTGCCGGAGAACGCGGACGCATGGGAGACACCGCTGCTGCTGGACTCCTTTGTGAAGCGTGGGGAAACCACAGTCAATTCCTATTGGAGCAAAATCTGGGTTCAGCAGCGGATCGTTCCGACCGACCGCCAAAACATTGGTGAGATTTTGCGCGACAATCATCTGAAAGAATACGATGAGTACGAGCTACTGATGCTGGCAATGGGGCGATGCGCCCAGGATGACTACTATCTCGTTCCCATTGACGAAAAGGAGCTTCCGGAAGAAATTACAAAGCGCTTTTCAAAGCGGATCGAGGATGTGTTGCCGCTGGAGACTCATTGCCTGCTGGTATTTTTCCGGGATGGCGCGGTGAAGAAGTGCGATTTGCAGAAGCACTTTGAAAAGACGAAGGCGTTTCAGATCCTTCTCAAGAAGCCGGACTATTTTCAGCATGTGCAGATGCAGAC
>CAKTNQ010000007.1:0-65793 GCA_934589185.1 uncultured Oscillospiraceae bacterium
ATGCGTCCCTGCTGCAGTATGACGACTACGAAGGCTGGTAAACAGGAGGAAATGACGATGAAAAAACTGCTGCCAAAGCTGCTCCTCGGCGCGGCCGGCGTCTGGGTGGGGAGCATGCTCATCTACTGGTTCAATCTCGATAACAAGGCGATCTATTTCCTGGTGCGCCCGCTGCTGGACAAGATCTACGACCACAGAAAGGTCGACGAGAAGGTCTGATGGGATTTCAGCAGATTCAGGCCCCGACGCTCCGGGAGCTGTTCGTCGATCAGGTCATCGGCATGATCTTTTCCGGTGAGCTGAAGGTCGGCGACCGGCTTCCGTCGGAGCGCGAGCTGTCCGAACAGATGCACATCAGCCGCTCGATGGTGCACACCGGGCTCGAGGATCTCGAGCGCATGGGCTTTGTGCGCATGGAGCCGCGCCGCGGCAATTACATCGAGGACTACGCCCGCCACGGCAATTTCGAGACGCTCATGGCGCTCGGGAAATACGGCGGCCAGTTCGACCACGCGATCGAGAGCTCCCTCGTCGAGGCGCGCGACGCGATCGAGGGCGGCGCCATGATCCTGCTCGGCGAGCGCGGTACACCGGCCGACATTGACCAGCTGCGTGCCATCACCGACGGGCTGCGCGCATCCGTCGCCGCGGGCGAGGGCATCACTGCCTATGCGCAGTGGATGCGCAAGTTTGACACGACTATCACCGAGCTGAGCGGCAACCTCATCTTCCCGCTGCTCATGAACAGCCTTGCGGACGTGAGCGGCGTGCTCTGGGAGCGGTGCGTGACCTTCTGGGGGCCGGAGACGGTCATCGAGCAGGAGACGCGCATCACCGCCATGCTCGCCGAGGGCCGCGGCCGCGACGCCGCGCTGTATATCGAGAATATCTATCATCACTACTGTGATGCACACCCGAACGAGTAATACCTTTTCCCATCCTTCCACCCCTATGAAACATCCGCCCGACGGCAGCTGCCGTCGGGCGGATGATTTTTTCGCTTGTCAGGACTGGTTCAGGTTGCCGAGATAGCCGAGGATGTTGTCGTTGATCTCGCCGGTGAGCGCCTGATTGTAATTGCAGATGAACGTGCCGGCGATGAGGATCATCATCGCCTCGGCCTCATGCATGCCGACCTCCTCGCCGTAGATGCGGATGAGGCACTGTTCCATGAGCGTGCGCCACGCGAGAAACTCCTCCTGCACGAGCCGGCCGATCTCGGGGTCGTAGCGCGCGAGGACGTAGGTCTGCGTCGTGGCGTTCGGGCGCTGCTCGTGCGCCGGGGCGTTGGCCACGTAGTCCATGAACGCGTTCATGTACGCGAGGTTGGAGCCGTAGTCCGCGCGGTCGTGCCCGGCGAACCACTGGCTGCACTTTTCGCTCATATACTCGCGCGTATAGCGCACATACGCGAGGATGAGGTCGTTTTTGCTCTCAAAATAGTTGAGCAGCTTGGCGTGGCTCATGCCCGCCTCGGCTGCAATGTCGCGCAGGGACACGTTCATCATGGGCTTGCGCTCGATGCAGCGCTGAAACGCCATGAGAATGTCCCGGCGGATCTGGTCACGGTCGACAATGATCGGCATCTTGGTCGCCTCCGGGGTTCTGGGATGTTCCGATTATACAGCGATTTTCAACATCCGTCAAATCGCGGCGCAGCACATGAAAAACCGCACAGGATCCGCTCCTGTGCGGTTTTGCGGTGCGGGTTCAGTCGAGCTTCAGGTCGCCCTCGCGGATCCAGCCGAGGCGGCGGCACAGCAGGCCGATCGCCCAGCAGATCACGGCCGGGAGCACGAAGCAGACCATGATGAGACCGATCCAGTCCATGGCCCCGGGCTGGATGGCCACGGCGCCGTTGGCAATGGCGGCCTCGCTCGGCGCGACCCAGCCGGTCCACACGCCGATGGGGCCGCACAGGCCGCATGTGCCCATGCCGGAGTTGACGGCCGCGCCGTTCATCTGGAGCTTGAACACACACGTAGCGATCGGGCCCGTGATGGCCGACGTCACGATGGCGGGGATCCAGATCTTCGGGTTGCGCACGATGTTGCCCATCTGCAGCATGCTCGTGCCGAGGCCCTGGCTGACCAGACCGCCCCAGCCGTTTTCGCGGAAGCTCAGCACGGCGAAGCCCACCATGTTCGCGCAGCAGCCGGCCACGGCCGCGCCGCCCGCGAGCCCCGTGAGCGAGAGCGCCGCGCAGATGGCGGCCGACGAGATCGGCAGCGTGAGTGCGATGCCCACGATGACCGACACGAGGATGCCCATGACGAACGGCTGCTGCTCGGTCGCCCACATGATGAGCGTGCCGACCCAGCTGGCCGCCTTGCCGATGGGCGCGGCCACGAGCATGGCCAGCCCAATGCCGACGAGGATCGTGACGATGGGCGTGACGAGGATGTCCACCTTCGTCTCCTTGCTCACGGCCTTGCCGAACTCGGCCGCGACGATCGCCGTCACGAGCACGGCCAGCGGGCCGCCGGCGCCGCCCATGGCGTTGGTCGCATAGCCGACCGGGACGAGCGAGAACAGCACCATCGCCGGCGCGTGCAGCGCGTAGCCGATGGCCACCGCCATCGCCGGGCCGACCATGAGCGATGCGCACCCGCCGATCGTGTAGCCGACCGCGGCGTCGCCCTTGCCGAGAGTGAAGATGATCGCGTTGAGAAAACCGATGTGGAACTGCTGACCGAGCGTGTTGAGGATCGTGCCGATCAGCAGCGAGCAGAACAGCCCCTGCGCCATCGCGCCGAGCGCGTCGATGCCGTAGCGCCGCAGAGAGATCTCAATATCCTTTCGCTTCAGAAAGTCCCGGAACCGCTGCATAGTGTATTCCTCCAGAAAAACAAGTATGCTTTACAAGTGTCATGACACTTGTAAAGCATACTATAAAGACTTCCTTTGTACTTGTCAACTAAAATAAACTTCTGTCAATCGTCCAGCAGCAGGCCGGCCGCTTTCAGCGCGGCGCAGGCGCGCTCGCACGCGGCCGCGTCCGGGCAGCGCAGCGTGTGCAGATGGATGCCGCCGGTGAGCATGCTCAGTGGGGCGGCATCGTGTGCCTGCACGCGCGCGAGAAACTGCTCCACATCGTAGCGGCTGCTGATCTGGAGCTGGCCGGTGAGCTGGCCGTAGACCGGGTGCTCGACGATGACATCGAGCACGGTGCAGCCGTTGTCGACGAGGATGTCGAGCTCCTGTCCGGTCTGCGCGAGCGTGTGGCGGCAGGCGATCGTGCGCGTGATGCCGTCCGTCGCCCGCGGCAGCACGTAGCCGCGCGGGGTGGCGGAGATCTCGGCGCCGCCGGCGCGCAGCAGCGCAATGTCGCCCACGATGATCTGGCGGCTGACATTCAGATCGCCGGCGAGGGCCGACGCGCTCACGGGCCGGTCGGCTGCCCGGAGCCGGTCGAGAATGGCCTGACGGCGGGATGCGGTGTCCATGGCTCAGCCCTGCGACTTTCCGCCGGCGTTGAGCAGATCGAGCTTGATCTTCAGCAGCTTTTCCGACAGGTCAACGTAGTAGTTGTGCGGATAGTCAAAGCGCAGCACCTCCGGCCAGAGCGTGGTGAGCTGGTCGGCGCAGTAGGCGCGGATGTCGTCGAGCGCGGGCTTTTGATACACGAGCCTGCCGCCGCGGAAGATGGGCACCTGCAGCTCGCGCGCCGTGAAGTCGGTGAGCACCTTCTTCTTCCATGTTGCGTCGGGGTCACAGATCTCGAGCGGCTGCGTGTCGTCCACGACCTCGTCGTGTAGGCAGATGTAGTCCGCCTCGGCCATGCCGGAGTCCTTGCTGTAGAAGCGGTAGACCTTTTTGAAATGCGGGTTTGTGATCTTGCCGACGTTCTCGCTGATCTTGATCTTCGGGATGATGTTGCCGTCTGCATCCTCGATGGCCGCGAGCTTGTACACGCCGCCGAACACCGGCTCGCTGCGCGCGGTGATGAGCCGCTCGCCCACGCCAAAGCTGTCGACCTGCGCGCCCTGGCGCAGCAGCCCCGCGATCAGGCGCTCATCGAGCGCGTTGGACACGGTGATCTTGCAGTCGGGCCAGCCGGCATCGTCGAGCATTTTGCGCGCCTTCTTCGTCAGGTAGGCAATGTCGCCGGAGTCGAAGCGGATGCCGCAGTGCGTGATGCCCAGCGGCTTGAGCACCTCGTTGAACGCGCGGATGGCGTTCGGCACGCCGGACTGCAGGCTGTTGTAGGTGTCGACGAGCAGGGTGGCGTTGTCGGGATAGGTCTCACAGTAGGCGCGGAAGGCGTCGAGCTCGGAGTCGAACATTTGCACCCAGGAGTGCGCCATCGTGCCGCCGGCGTACACGCCGTACACCTCGTCCGAGATCGTGCAGGCGGTGCCGGCGCAGCCACCAATGTAGGCCGCGCGCGCGCCGAGGATCGCCCCGTCGGCGCCCTGTGCGCGGCGGGAGCCGAACTCGAGCACCGTGCGCCCGTTCGCCGCGCGGCAGATGCGGCTGGCCTTCGTGGCGATCAGGCTCTGGTGGTTGATCTGCAGCAGCAGATACGTCTCCACGAGCTGCGCCTGAATGGCGGGTGCGCGCACCGTGATGAGCGGCTCACGCGGGAACACGGGCGTGCCCTCCGGCACGGCCCAGATGTCGCCGGTGAAGCGGAAGTTTTTCAGATAGTCCAGAAATGCCTCGCTGAACAGCTTCCGGCTGCGCAGATAGGCAATGTCCTCGTCGGTGAAGTGCAGGTTCTCGATGTAGTCGATGATCTGCTCGAGACCGGCGGCGATGGCGTAGCCGCCGTCATCCGGTACGCTGCGGAAGAACACGTCAAAGTACGTGATGCGGTCCTGCATGCCGTGCTCGAGATAACCGTTGCCCATCGTCAGCTCATAGAAGTCGCAGAGCATGGTCATGTTCAGCGCTTTGTTGGGGTCCATTGACCTCGCCTCCTGAATGGTCTGCGGGGATGCAGACAAATAAAATATAGTCCCTTTGATTATAACGATTGTCGCCCGGTAAAGCAACGATTATAAAATTAACAAGGGAAAACGCGCGAAAATTCGTTTCGCGCCGTTGACATCAAAAAACGCGCGTTGTATCTTTATAAAGTAACATCAAACAGGAGGACAAACCACCATGTCTTTGACCCCGGAACGCACGGCCGAGCTTCAGGAGCTTTGCCGTCAGTATCGGATCGACGTACTCACCGCCATCCACGGCGCGCAGTCCGGCCACCCGGGCGGCAGCCTGTCCGTTTGTGAGATCCTCACGCTGCTGTATCAGCAGCGCATGCATGTGGACGCCGCGCACCCCGACGATCCGGACCGTGACCGGCTTGTGCTCTGCAAGGGCCACGCCGCGCCCATGCTCTACCGCAACCTGATCGGCAAGGGCTTCCTGCCCCCCGAGAGCATGAACACCCTGCGTCAGACCGGCAGCCCCCTGCAGGGCCACCCGTGCATGCGCACGCCAGGCGTGGACATGCCGTCCGGCCCGCTGGGCATCGGTCTGGCCGCCGCGCAGGGCATCGCCCTCGGCCTGAAGCTGAATCATTCCGATGCGCGCGTGTACGCCGTGCTCGGCGACGGCGAGCTCGATGAGGGCGCCGTCTGGGAGGCGGCCGCTTCTGCCGTGAAGTTCGGGCTCGATAACCTCACCGCCATCGTGGACTGGAACAAGGTCCAGCTTGACGGCACGACCGACGAGATCATGCCGCTGCGCGACCTGCCCGGCAAGTGGAAGGCCTTCGGCTGGAACGTGCTGCGCTGCGACGGGCACGATCTCGCGGCGCTCGATGCCGCGCTCGATGCGGCCGTGGCCTGCAAGGGCGTGCCGACCGTGATCCTCGCCGACACGGTCAAGGGCAAGGGCGTGTCTTTCATGGAGGGCAAGTCCGCCTGGCACGGCAAGGCCATTCCGGACGCGGAATTCGCGCAGGCAATGCAGGAACTGGGAGGTAACGTCTGATGGGAAAATCCATTCGTGAAGTTTACGGCACCGTGCTCGCCGAGCTCGGCGACACCAATGAGAACATCGTCGTGCTCGACGCTGACCTGTCCGGTTCCACCAAGAGCGGCATTTTCGCCAAGGCGCACCCCGAGCGCCACTTCAACATGGGCATCGCCGAGTCGGACATGGTCGCCACGGCGGCGGGCCTCGCCACGACCGGCAAGATCCCGTTCGTGAACACGTTCACCGTTTTTCTGACCACGCTGGGCCTCATCTCTGCGCGCGCACAGGTGTGCTACGGCAACCTGAACGTGAAATTCGGCGGCGCCTACTGCGGCATGTCCGACGCGCTCGACGGCGCGACGCACCACGCCACGGAGGACATCGCCGTCATGCGCTCGCTGCCGAACATGACCGTGCTCGTCCCGTCGGACGCGGCCAGCACCCGCTGGGCCACGAAGTACGCCGTGGACACCTACGGCCCGATGTACCTGCGCCTGTCGCGCGACGTGTACCCGGACCTGTATGATGAGAATACGAAGTTCGAGTGCGGCAAGGGCGCCATCGTGCGCGACGGCACGGACGTGACCGTCATCGCCTGCGGCATCCTCGTGCACAAGGCGCTCGAGGCGGCCGAGCAGATGGCTGTGCGCGGCGTGTCCGTGCGCGTGGTGGACATGTACTCCATCAAGCCCATTGACCGTGAGCTCATCCTGCGCTGCGCACAGGAGACCGGCGCCATCGTCACCGCCGAGGAGCACAACATCTACGGCGGCCTCGGCAGCGCCGTGGCGGAAGTGCTCGCCTGGGGCGGCGCGGCCGCGCCGACGGAGTTTGTCGGCATCCCTGACACGTTCACCGAGACCGGCAAGTACACCGACCTGCTCGCCAAGTATGGCGTGGACGCAGCCGGCGTCGTGCGCGGCATCGAGCGGGTGCTCGCGCGCAAGCACTGAGTTTTTTGCACGGGAGCCGGCAGGCAGAACGCCTGCCGGCTTTTTTCGGAGGAAGATCATGCAGCGATTCTTTGCCCCCGGCCGCACGGAGCTGGCCGGGAACCATACCGATCATCAGCTCGGCCGCGTGCTGGCGGCGTCCGTGGATGTGGGCATCACCGCGCGAGCGACGCGCCGGCGCGACCGCCGCGTGTGCATCCACTCGAAGGGGTTCCGGCCGTTCACGGTCGCGCTCGACGATCTGGCCGTGGATCCGCACGCGTATGGCAAGCCGTGGGCGCTCGTGCGCGGCATGGCGGCGGCCATTCTGGACGCCGGCGGCACGGTCGGCGGCTTCGAGGCGTGGGCGTCCTCCGCGCTCAAGCCGGGCGGCGGCCTGTCGTCCTCGGCCGCGTTTGAGATCCTCGTCGGCCGCATCTTCAACGCGCTCTACAATGGCGGCGCGTTCTCGCCCGAGCAGCTCGCGCGCTTCGGCCAGCAGGCGGAAAACCGCCACTTCGGCAAGCCGTCCGGCCTCATGGATCAGCTCGCGTGCGCGCTCGACGGTGCGGTGTATATCGACTTCGCCGCCGGGGAGATCGCTCCGGTTGCGGCGCCGTTTGCCGACATGGGCCTCACGCTCAGCCTGACGGATACCGGCGGCAGCCACGCGGGGCTGACGGCGGCGTATGCGGCATTGCCGGCCGATATGTGCAGCGTGGCGCGGCGCTTCGGCGCCGAGACGCTCTCGCAGGTCGACCCGGCGGATTTTTACGCCCACCGGCAGCCGGGCCTCGCCGACGACCGCGCGGCGCACTTTTTCGAGGAGAACGCGCGCGTACCGCAGATGCGCGATGCGCTCGTGCGCCGGGACGCTGCGGCCTATCTGCGCCTGATGAACGCCTCCGGCCGCTCGTCGGAACAGCTGCTGCGCAACATCCGCGCCCCGGGCGGCGACGACCGGCTCGAGCGCGGCCTGCAGCGCGCGGCCGAATTGCTTGACGGCGTGGGCGCGTGGCGCGTGCACGGCGGCGGCTTTGCCGGGTGCGTGCAGGCGCTCATGCCGCGCGATGCCTTCCCCGCCTACCGCAAGGGGATGGAGGCGCTCTTCGGCCACGGCTCCTGCCGGGAGCTGCATATGACCGGTGCAAAATAAAAAATCAGCCCGCTTCCGATTGGAAGCGGGCTGTTTGATATTCTTTATTTGAGCCGGATATTCAGCAGCACGGGGTTGTGGTCGGAGAACCGGAACCCGTCGTCCTGCGTCTGTACGCTTGTGAGCTCCACGTTCGGCGAGAGGATGAAGCCGTCGATCACGTAGTGCTGCGTGGCGTCGCTCTCGGCGTCGTAGGGCTGGTTGTCGAGGCGGCAGGTCGGTGCGGACGTGTCATAGGCAAAGCGCCAGCCGTCGGGCAGCATGCTATCGTCGAGCGTGCCGGGCGTCCAGAGTTCGGCGCTCTTGATCGGGTACTTGTCCAGCCCGCCGGGGAACGTCTGATTGAAGTCGCCGCCGGCGATGACGTAGTTTCCCTTGGCGTATTCCTGCTCGAGGAACGACTTGAGTGCGGCGGTCTGCGCGGCCTTGCCCTCGCCGTCGTCATAGGCCTCCAGGTGGAGGTTGACGAGCACGAGCTGCGCGTCCGTGCCCTCGAGGTCGATATACACCGGCATCAGGCAGCGCTTGAGGTTGGCCACCGACACCGGCCACTTGAACGGGCTCGGCAGGGCGATGCGCTCGGCCGAGGCGATGGGCGCGGTCGCGAGCGTCATGATGCCGGAGCTCACCTTGCCGATCGGCGGGATGGGGTAGGGCACGAAGGCGCATTTATAGTTGCGCGCGTGCGCGGTGTCCAGTCCGGTCTCAGTGCGCATGCGTTCGGCCTCTTCGATGCCGTAGGAGCGGGTCGAGGGGTCGGCCTCGATCTCCTGCAGGAACGTGAAGTCGGCGTCCAGCGCCTCCACGGTGCTGACGATGCCGTCCATGTTCTTTTCCACGACGGCCTTGCTCGGCGCACGCACCTGCTTGCCGCCGTCCATGAAGAAATCGGACTCCTCGCCCAGTCCGGCGTAGCCGACGTTCCACGTCAGGATGGACACGTCGTCGCCCGGGGCGAAGCTGGCGGTGCTGTTCTCGCCGTGGGTCACGACGGCGGTCTCGGTCTTGACATTCAGCTGCGTGGCGGTCAGCCAGATGAGCAGCGCGGCGACCAGGCCGACGATGACGGCCAGAATGATGAGAATGATCTTGAGCGGTTTTTTCATGGGGCAGTTCCCTCCTCGGGGGCAGTGTACCACAATCTCCCGCACCATGCAAACACAATCTTGACGTGATCTTTACCCAAGCCTTACCGATTGAGCAGCCAGATGCCGAGGTTCAGATATGCCGCGAACAGCAGCCAGAGCAGATACGGTGTGCTCAGCCATGCGGCCGTGGCATTGCGGCGGGAAAAATCCGCGATCATAAACAGCACAAGCACGATCAGCCCCACGAGCCAGAAAAACGCCGGCCCGTGCGCACCCAGCAGGAAAAACAGCACCGGCCACAGGCCATTGACGGCCAGCTGGATGCTCCAGAGCGCGGTGGCCTCCCGGCGCGCGCGGCCGGAGCTGCTGCGCCAGACAAGCCCCATCGCGATGCCCATGAGCAGGTACAAAATCGTCCACGCGATGGGAAACAGCCAGTCCGGCGGGGCGGCCGGCGGCTTTGTCAGCAGGTCAAAACCGGCCATGCCCGCGCGGGTGGCGAAGCTCGACGCGCCGCCGACGGCCAGCGCGATCGCGCAGAAGGCAACATACGGGCGGATGCGCTTCCATTTGTTCAACTTGCATCACCTCGGACGAAATCGGGATGCTTTAGTTTACGCGGCGCCCTCTTGTAAAATACGTGCGAGTCGTGGTAAACTATTTGCGCGATTTTGACACAAACGGAGGTTTCCGATATGAATTATGAACATCTGAAGCAGGCCGACCCGGAGCTGTATGCCTCCATGGAGCGGGAGCTGGGGCGCCAGCGCGACCATCTGGAGCTGATCGCGTCCGAGAATTTTACGAGCCCGGCCGTGATGGAGGCCGTGGGCAGCCACCTGACGAATAAGTACGCCGAGGGCTACCCCGGTGCGCGCTATTACGGCGGCTGCGACTACGTCGACGAGGTCGAGCGTCTGGCCATCGACCGCGTGACGCGGCTCTTCGGCGCCGACCATGCCAATGTCCAGCCGCACTCCGGCTCGCAGGCGAATATGGCCGTGTACGCGGCGCTGCTGCAGCCGGGTGACCGCATCCTCGGCATGAACCTCTCCCACGGCGGCCACCTGACGCACGGCAGCAAGGCGTCCCTGTCCGGGAAATATTTTGAGGCACATTTTTACGGCGTCGACCCCGAGACCGAGACCATCGACTATGACGCGCTCGCGCGTGTGGCCGAGGAGGTCCGCCCGAAGCTCATCATCGCCGGGGCGAGCGCCTATCCGCGCGTGATCGACTTTGCGCGCTTCCGCGCTGTTGCCGATTCCGTCGGCGCGTACCTGATGGTCGACATGGCGCACATCGGCGGCCTCGTCGCCGCGGGCGTGCACCCGAGTCCGGTGCCGTATGCCGATGTCGTCACCTGCACGACGCACAAGACGCTGCGCGGCCCGCGCGGTGCGATCATTCTCTGCCGCGACGATCTTGCCAAAAAGATCGACAGCGCCGTTTTCCCCGGCACGCAGGGCGGCCCGCTCATGCACGTCATCGCCGGCAAGGCGGTCTGCTTCGGTGAGGCGCTGCAGCCGGCCTTCCGCGCCTATCAGCAGCAGGTGGTCAAAAATGCCGCCGTGCTCGCCGAGACGCTGCAGCAGGGCGGTGTGCGCCTTGTCTCCGGCGGCACGGACAACCACCTCATGCTGGCCGATGTCTACAGCCGCGGCCGCACCGGCGCGCAGATGCAGGACCTGCTCGACGCGGCGAACATCACCGCCAATAAGAACACCATCCCGTTCGACACGCAGTCCGTGCGCGTCACGAGCGGCGTGCGTCTCGGCACGCCGGCCGTCACGACCCGCGGCATGGGCGAGGACGAAATGCGCGAGATCGGCGCGCTCATCTGCCGCCTGATCGACGAGGGCGAGGCCGCAGTGCCCGCCGTGCGTGCGCAGGTGCTGGATCTGTGCGCGCGCTTCCCGCTCTATCCGGATCTGCACATGTAATGTCCAAACGACAAAACCGCGCTCCCGTCAATCGGGAGCGCGGTTTTGCTTATGGCTTGCACGCGCCGCAGGGCGCATAGCCTGCGGCCTGCGCCTGCGTGGCGCTGCCAAACGAGACGAGGTTCTCGTCCTTGATCTTGGCGGCGTACTGGCATGACGGGCGGTGGTATTTCTTTGCCTTGCGGCTGGCGACATAGGTCGATTCCACCACCGTGTCGGGCGCGGGCGTCGGCTCCGGGGTAGCCGTTGGCTCCGGCGTTGCGGCTTCCGGCGCCGGCGTGAGCGGCGGCGCGTCACGCTCCGTCGTGATGACGACGGCGGCCGCCGGTGTCTGCGCCGCGCGCACGGTGACAAAACCGGCGTACCCCACGGTGACGGCGAGCACGAGCACCAGCTCCACGAACCACCACGTTTTCCACAGCCGCGCCGCGCGCGGCGCGTACTGCAGCGCGAGCAGCAGCACCGCCGCCTCCAGCGCCGCGATGCCCCAGCCGACCAGCCCGCAGGCAAGCAGGACAACGCTCCCGACCGCGCAGGCACAGCCCAGCAGCACCTTCCAGATGCGGCTCCATCCGATATGCATCCCGATTTCCCCCTCAAAGTAGCAAATGCGGATTTTCTTTCCTGCTTTTTCTCTCTATAAATTGTTTATTCTATCCGTTTCCGCAAAAAAATCAAGTCCTAAATGAAAAAAGTCTTACCTTTTTGCAAAAATTGTGCTAAACTATGAATTGGGGGGCAGGGTTGCGGCCGCAGTGCGGCTGCAATGCCGCCCTGCTTTGTTTGTTTTTGGTTTTGTTTGGCTGAGGAAAGGATATTCAGATGTACGAAATTGGTCAGTTGATCGTGTATGGCAACGAGGGTGTCTGCCGTGTGGAGGAGATCGGCACGCCGAAGATCTCCGGCGTGGACAAGCACCGGGACTACTATACGCTTGCCCCCATTTACCGCGAGGGCAAGGTGTTCACGCCCGTGGACAGCAAGGTGTTCATGCGGCCCGTGATCACGCGCGAGGAGGCGCTCGCGCTTATTGACCGCATCCCGCAGATGACCGCGCAGGTCTATGAAAACGCCAACCTCCGCTTTCTCAACGAGCACTATCAGCAGTGCATCCAGGATTACACCTGCGCTGATCTCCTGCAGCTGATCAAGGACGTGCGCGCCAAGCGCCGGCTGATGACCGCGCGCGGCAAAAAGCTCGGCCTTGTCGACGAGCGCTACATGAAGCGCGCCGAGGAGATGCTCCACGGGGAGCTGGCCGTCGCGCTGGGCGTGACGCGTGAGCAGGTGCCGCAGTTCATTGCCGACGCGCTCGGCGATGCAGGCGAGCCGGAGGCCGCCCTTGCCTGAATCCAAACCCAAATTCCCGCCGGATACTGTGTCCGGCGGGATTTTTTTGCATTTTGCCCTTGACAGACGGGCAAACTGCGTGTATGCTACGGCTTGAATTCGGGATTCGTTCCCGATTTGGAGGCGAAACCATGCGAAACAGTTATCACACGCAGCAGCGCTGTGCGCTGCTGGCGTTTTTGTCTGCGCACGCGGACGAGCAGTTCACGGTCGAGCAGCTGCTCGCGGCCATGGGCGACGAGGCCCCCGGCCGCAGCACGGTCTACCGTGCGCTCGACCGGCTGGTCGAGGAGGGCACCGTGCGCCGCTTCGCGCCCGAGAGCGGCGGCAGCGCGGCCTATCAGGCCATGGACCCCGGCCACTGCGACGCGCACCTGCACCTCAAGTGCGTGGACTGCGGGCGGCTGATCCATCTGGACGAGGACGTGTCCGACGCGCTGCAGTCGGACCTGCTGCGCGCGGCCGGCTTCACGGTCGACGGCCGAAGCACGACGATCTACGGCACGTGCGCCGCCTGCGGCAGAAAGCGTGACGGCCATGCGTAAGAGCCTGTGTGTGCTGCTGGCGGCGGTGCTGGCCGTGTCGGCGTTTTCGGGCTGCACCGTGCAGCGAAACCCGGACGCGGACGACGGCAAGCTCCACGTCGTCACGACGATCTTCGCGCCCTATGACTTTGCGCGCCAGGTCGGCGGGGACGATGTGTCGGTCACGATGCTGCTGCGCCCCGGCTGCGAGGTGCATTCCTATGAGCCGACGCCGAAGGACATCATCGCCATCCGCAATGCCGACGTGTTCATCTACGTCGGCGGCGAGTCGGATGCATGGGTCAAGACCGTGCTCGAGGGTGTGGACAACCCGAACCTGCGCGTTGTGACGCTCATGGACTGCGTGGAGCTGCTCGACGAGGAGACTGTCGAGGGCATGCAGACGGAAAAGCATGACCATGACCATGCTGCTGATGACGCGGAGCCGGACGAGCATGTCTGGACCTCGCCGCGCAACGCGGCGCGCATCTGCCGGAAGCTCGCCGATACGTTCGCTGCGGCGGACAGCGCACACGCGGCGGCGTATGCGCAGCGGTGCGGGGACTATGTGGAGAAATTAAACCAGCTGGACGCGGAATTTCAGGATGTAGTGGAGCATGCTGCGCGGAAAACGATGGTTTTTGCAGACCGGTTCCCATTACGATACTTTGCCGATGCCTATGGTCTGGACTATTATGCTGCCTATCCCGGCTGCGCGGACGCGGCCGAGCCCTCGGCGGCCACGGTGGCGTTTCTGATCGACAAGGTGCGCGCGGAGGGCATCCCGGTCGTGTTCACGATCGAGCTGTCAAACGGCAAGCTCGCCGACACGATCTGCGAGGCCACGGGCGCGAAAAAACTGGAGTTTGCGACCTGTCACAACGTGACGGCGCAGGCATTTGCAGACGGCGCAACGTACCTGCAGCTCATGGAGCGCAACGTGCAGGCGCTGCGGGAGGCATTGAACTAATTATGGCACTCATTACTTGTGAACACGTCTGCCTCGGCTACGACGGGCAGACGGTGCTGCGCGACGTGAACTTCACGGTCTCGCGCGGCGATCTGTTGTGCGTGGTCGGCGAAAACGGCTCCGGCAAGTCCACGCTCATCAAGGGCCTGCTCGGGCTCAAGGCGCCGGAGCAGGGCAGCATCACGCTTGGCGACGGCCTCGTGCGCAACGAGATCGGCTATCTGCCGCAGCAGACGCAGCTCCAGCGCGACTTTCCCGCGAGCGTGGCGGAGGTCGTGCGCTCGGGCTGCATCAACCAGATGCACGGCCGCCCGTTTTACTCGCGGGCTGACCGCGCCCGCGCGCAGGAGAACATGGAGCGCATGGGCATCGAGGACCTGGCGCACCACAGCTATCAGGCGCTCTCCGGCGGCCAGCAGCAGCGCGTGCTGCTCGCGCGCGCCCTGTGCGCCACGCGCAAGCTCCTGCTGCTCGACGAGCCGGTCACGGGCCTCGACCCCGTGGCGACGGGGGAGCTGTATAACCTCATCAAGCTCGTGAACCTCTGCAATGATATCACCGTCATCATGGTCACGCACGACATCGACGCCGCCCTGCGCTACGCCACGCACGTGCTGCACCTGGGGCACCAGCAGCTCTTTTTCGGCACGGCGGCAGAGTACAAGCAGAGCGACGCCGCGCGCCGGTTCCTGGGAGGGCGGAAGCTATGAAAGTCATCCTCGAAATGCTATCGTATCCGTTTCTTGTGCGCGCGCTCGTCGTGGGCGTGCTCGTGTCGCTGTGCGCGTCCCTGCTCGGCGTGTCGCTCGTGCTCAAGCGCTATTCCATGATCGGCGACGGGCTGAGCCATGTCGGCTTCGGCGCGCTCGCCATCGCCACGGCGCTCAATCTCGCGCCGCTGGCCGTGGCAGTGCCGGTCGTGGTCGTGGCGGCGTTTTTGCTGCTGCGCCTGTCGCAAAACGGCAAGCTCAAGGGCGACGCCGCGATCGCGCTGCTCTCGAGCAGCGCACTGGCCATCGGCGTGATGACCGTGTCCATGACCAGCGGCATGAACACCGATGTGAATAACTACATGTTCGGCAGCATCCTGTCGCTGTCGTCGGCCGACCTGCGCCTGAGCCTCATCTTGTCGGCGGCGGTGCTGGCGCTGTTCGTGCTGTGCTATCCGCGCATTTTCGCCGTCACGTTCGACGAGACGTTCTCGCGCGCGACCGGCGTGTACACGCAGGCGTACAACATGCTGCTCGCGGTGCTCACGGCGGTCACGATCGTGCTCGGTATGCGCATGATGGGCGCGCTGCTCATCTCGAGCCTCATCATTTTCCCGGCGTTGACGGCCATGCGCGTGTTCGGCACCTTCCGCTCGGTCACGATCTGCGCGGCCGTGGTGTCGGTGGTGAATTTTCTGCTCGGCATGGTGCTGTCCTACGTGCTCGAGACACCGTCCGGCGCGAGCGTCGTGGTGGTCGACCTTGTGGTGTTCCTGCTCTTTTGCGGCGTGCAGCGGATCCGGTGCCGCGTGGAAAAATAACAGACAAAGCGGCGGCTCCGACCGGAGCCGCCGCTTTCCGTTTCATCAGCATTGCATCTGCTTGAGCATCTCCTGGCGCAGGTGCGCAATGATGCGCTTTTCGAGCCGGCTGATGTAGCTCTGCGAGATGCCCAGCAGGTCCGCGACCTCTTTTTGCGTGGCCTCGCGCGCGCCGCCGATGCCGAAGCGCAGCAGAATGATCTGCCGGTCGCGCTCGCCGAGCGTTTCGATGGCGCGCAGGAGCATGGCGCGCTCCGCGTCGTCCTCGAGCGGGCGGCTCACGGTGTCGGCGTCCGTGCCGAGGATGTCCGAGAGCAGCAGCTCGTTGCCGTCCCAGTCGGTGTTGAGCGGCTCGTCGATGCTCACCTCCGTTTTCTGCGCGCTGCATTTGCGCAGGTACATGAGGATCTCGTTTTCGATACAGCGTGAGGCATAGGTCGCGAGCTTGATGTTCTTGTCCGGCTTGAAGGTGTGGATGGCCTTGATGAGGCCGATCGTGCCGATCGAGATCAGGTCCTCGATGTGGATACCCGTGTTTTCAAACCGGCGCGCGATGTACACCACCAGCCGCAGGTTGTGCTCGATGAGCAGGGAAGCGGCCTCCTCGCTCCCGGCGGCGAGCGACCGGATGGCCTGCTGCTCTGCCGCGCGGTCGAGCGGGGCAGGCATGGTGTCGCTCCCACCGATGTAAAACAGCCCCGGCGCGCCGCCGCGCAGGCGCAGCCGCAGCGCCGCCCAGAGCGTATGTAGTTTTTCCAATAGTTTTGGCACGAAAACCCCTCCTCAGCTTTTTGGCGGCAGCACCATGGCAAATGCGCCGTCGGATGTGAGCGCCTGCGTGCTCAGCGCCAGCAGCATCGGCTCCGCCGCGCCGTCGATCATCACACTGTCCGGCCGGAACGCCGGCAGCAGCGCGCCGGTCACGCCCACCGCGCGGTACGGCAGCAGCACGACCCGCCCGGTGCACTCCGGCAGCGCGCCGAGCACTTCCAGCGCCTGCACCGCGTCGTCCGGCAGCGCGTGCAGCGCCGGAAACAGCGGCAGCACCGCCGCGCGCTCGACCACCGCCGCCGGCAGGCCGGATACCGGGTCGTGCAGGTCGTTGCCGCTGTCGCGCAGAGCCTTGAGCGTCACGCTGCGCCCGGCGAGCGTGACCGTCACGGTGCGTACCTCGCGGTCGGCAGCCTTTGCCCGCCGGCGGAATACGAGCGACACGGCCGCATAGCACGCGGCGAACGACAGCGCCAGCACCCGGCCCGACACCGTCACGAGCGCGCCACTGCCCGGCGATACGCCCGCGAGCATGCTCGCTGCGTACACCGCGCCGCCGAATGCGGCCGACACGGCGAAAAACACCACCGTGCACCGCACGAGATGGGCTTCCCCGCCGAAGGCGATGAGCGCCATGGCCGCGCCGAGTGCGAGCTTCATCGCGCCGTTTGCCAGCCACCCGCAGCCGGGCAGGACCATGAGCGCCGCGTACAGCGCGCCGATGAGCGCCGCGAGCACGTACCGCCAGCGGCGCAGCACCACGCCGCACACGCGCGCCGATGCCAGCACCAGGCAGTAGTCGATCAGCAGATTCAGCCCGAACAGGCTGTCGAGATAGATGACGTCCATGTGGGTATCCTAGCACGCCGCGCGCGGGAAATTGCGCAAAAGCGGCCTGCCGGAAAACCTGACAGAAAGTCCATGCATCGCCGGGGCGGGAAATGCCGCAGAGCGTTGCTTTTGCGCGAAGCGGCTGGTATAATGTTGCGTGATTTCGGAATTCGGCGCGCGGGCCGACCGCGCGCATCGTGACCCCTTCAGGAGGAAAATCATGAAAACGAACAAACGGTTTCTGGCGCTGTGTCTGGCGCTGCTGCTCGTGTGCGCGGTGCTGCCGGCACCGGCGGTGCAGGGCGCGGATGTGCAGCCGGTGCTCTCGGCCGCGCTGGCGCAGCAGGCGGCGGCCGTCCCGTCGCCGGGCTACGGCGATGAGTGGACGGTGCTGGGCCTTGCCCGTGGCGGGTATTTCGCCGTGGACAGCGACTATTTCGCGCACTACTATGCAGACGTTGCGTCCAAGGCGCCGGAGCTCACGGCAGCGTCCGGGCGCGACGGTGCGCTCAACGCCTACAAATCCACGGACAATTCGCGCGTCATCCTCGCGCTGTCCGCCATCGGGCGCGACGCGACGCAGGTCGGCGGCTGCGACCTTACCGCGCCGTATGCCGACTTCGCCTGGGTACGCAATCAGGGCATCAACGGCCCGGTGTTTGCGCTGCTCGCGCTCGACAGCCGCAATTATCTGTCCGGCAGCGCGGTGCGCCGCCAGTGCGTGGACGCCATTCTGGCGGCGGAGCTCTCTGGCGGCGGCTGGGCCATGAGCGGCGCGGCGGCCGACCCGGACGTGACGGCCATGGTGCTGCAGGCGCTGGCGGCATACCGCGGGGAGGCGGCTGTCGCGGCGGCCGTGTCGCGCGGCATCGACACGCTTTCGGCCATGCAGAGCGGCGACGGTGGCTTCACCTCGTGGGGCTCCGCCAACGCCGAGAGCGCCGCGCAGGTCATCGTCGCCTGCACGGCGCTGGGCATCGACCCGGACGCGGACAGCCGCTTCGTCAAGGACGGCGGCTCGGCGGTCGATGCGCTGCTGACGTTTTATGATGCGGACGCGGCCGCGTTCCGCCACAAGGCCTCCGGCGGCGTTGACAGCCTCGCCACGGAACAGGCAGTGTATGCGCTCGTGGCCGTCTCGCGGTTCCGGCGCGGGCAGAGCGGCCTCTATCAGGAGACGGACACGCCCGCGGTCGAGACGCCCGCCGAGCCGGACGAGCCGGTCGCGCGCGTGCTCTGCACGGCGGACGGCAGCGGCCTCATCCCGGCCGGATATCGCACGGTCGCCGTGTGCCTGCTGGACGTGACGGCAGAGAGCACCATCACGTTTTCCGACGGGACGCAGCTGCTTTACAGTCCCGTACTCTCCGAGCGCAGCGACACGCCGACGTGGGTCTGGCTCTTTGCGCCGGATGTGACGGACGACGCGCTCAATGACACGGCAAACTACACCGTGACGGACGGAAAAGGCCCGGTGCTGACCGTCGGCGATGGGAATGGCGACGGCGTTATCAACGCGCAGGACGCGCTCAATATCCGCACGGCCTGCGCCGGCAGCACCGTCCCGGCGGTAGAGCGGCTGCTGACGATGGACGTGAACCTCGACGGCCGCGTCGACGCGCAGGATGTGCGCGCGCTGGTTGACAGTTTCGTTCAGAATACGGTGCTGCCCACGGCGCAGGAGGACGGACAATGAAGACTTTCCTGACGAAAAAGAACCTTGCCATCGTGCTTGCCGTGCTGCTGGTCGTGGTCGTTGTGGTGCTGTGCATCACGCTGCGGCAAAAGCGCGTCGAGGACACCGACCCCACGCTCACGCTCGCGTGCCAGAGCATGGACGCGGACGGCACGTGCACGGTCGACGTTGTGCTCTCCGGCCTGCCGGACGGCGCGCACTACGAGGCAGCGAGCCTCGCCGTGGCCTTTGACCCGACGCAGATCACGTTTCTCGGCACGGCGGATGGGGACATCCCGCTCGTGATGGGCAGCCTCCCGGCGTGGGAGAGCGACGCCGAGCGCGCCAACGAGACCGGCAGCGCGCGCGCTCTGTGCCTGCCGGAGGAGGGCGGCACGCTTGCCACGTCGACCGGCAGCGTGCTCGTGCGGCTGCGCTTTCAGCTCACCGACGGCGTGACGGAGGCGGCGCTGACGGTGTCGGACGCCGTGCTGGCTGCCGCGGACGAATCAGAGAGCCTCGCCACGACGACGGCCACGCTCACGGTCGTGAACGGGACGGTGCAGCATGGCTAAGCGGCGCGCGCTTGCACTGCTGCTGTGCCTGCTGCTTTTGCTGTGCACGGCCTGTGGCGGACAGACGCAGGATGACGCCGGTGCGCTGCACTGCACGGTAACAATCGAGTGCAGCACGGTGCTGGAGCACATGGACGACCTGAAGCCCGGCAAGGCGGACATCGTCCCTGCCGACGGCGTGCTCCTGCCGGAGACGACGGTCGCCTTTTCGGAGGGGGACACGGTGTTCGACGTGCTGCAGCGGGTCTGCCGCGCGCAGGGCCTCCACATGGAGTCGACCTGGACGCCTGCGTACAACAGCGCCTATATCGAGGGCATCGGCAACCTCTACGAATTTGACTGCGGCGCGCTGTCCGGCTGGATGTACAGTGTCAACGGCGTCTGGCCGGACTATGGCTGCAGCGGCTACACGCTCCGCGACGGCGACACCGTCGTCTGGAGCTATACCTGCGACCTTGGGCGCGATGTCGGCGCCCGGCAAGGAGAACCATGAACGATTCCTTCTCGGCGCTGCACCCGGCGCTGACCTTTTGCTATTTTGCGGCCGTGCTGCTGCTGACGATGCTCGTGCTGCACCCGGTATTTCTGGCGCTGAGCCTGCTGGGCGCGCTGGGCTACTGTGCGGTGCTGCGCGGCTGGCGCAGCCTGGGGCGGACGATCGGCTGGCTCGTGCCGTTTCTGGTGCTGATGGCGGCGCTCAACGCATTGTTCAACCATGCGGGCGTGACGATGCTGTTCTACCTGCCAAACGGCAATCCCGTCACGCGCGAGGCGCTGTGCTACGGCGCGGCCGCGGCGGCGATGTTCGCGGCCGTGATCCTGTGGTTTCAGTGCTGCAATGTTGTCATGACGGCGGAGAAATATCTGTACGTGTTCGGCAGCGCGCTGCCGGGCGTGTCGCTGCTGCTGAGCATGGCGCTGCGGTTCGTGCCGAAGTTTTCCGCGCACATCCGCGCCGTGCGCGCGGCGCAGGCGTCGCTCGGCTGCGGCACGCGCGAGGGCAGTGCGTGGCAGCGGCTGAAAAATGGCGCGCGCATTTTGTCCGTCACCGTCTCGTGGGCGCTTGAGAGCGGCATCACGGCGGCGGACTCCATGAAGAGCCGGGGCTACGGCGCCGGCAGAAGAACGTATTTCGGCAATTATCGCTTCACCCGGCGCGACGGCGTGCTCTGCGTTGTCGTTGCGCTCGCGCTTGCAGGCGTGTGCGCGGGCGTCGGCTGCGGCGCGCTGTATGTGCGCTACTACCCGTCAATCCGCATCGGCGGCGACGGTGCGCTCGGCGCGGTGTGCATGGCGTGCTTTGCGCTGCTGTGCTTTCTGCCGCTGCTGCTCGATGGAAAGGAGGCGCTGACATGGCGTCGTTTGCGCTCGAACATCTGACGTTTATCTATCCGGGCCAGACGCGCCCGGCGCTCGATGACCTCACGCTCACGGTCCCCGAGGGCGCGGTCACCGTCCTCTGCGGCGAGAGCGGCAGCGGCAAATCGACTCTCCTGCGCCAGCTCAAAACCTGCCTCACGCCGCATGGCACGGTCAGCGGCGCGGTGCGCCTCGGGGGCACGCCCTTGCAGGACATCCCGTTTGCCGAGCAGGCGCGGCGCATCGGCTTTGTGCTCCAGCATCCGGACGACCAGATTGTGACGGACAAGGTGTTCCACGAGCTGGCGTTCGGGCTCGAGAGCCTTGGCTGCGAGGAAACGGCCATGCGCCTGCGCGTCGCCGAGATGGCGAGCTACTTCGGCATTGCCGACTGGTTCGACCGCGACGTGGCCGCGCTCTCCGGCGGCCAGAAGCAGATGCTCAACCTCGCGTCCGTCGTGGTCATGCGGCCGGACGTGCTCATTCTGGACGAGCCGACGAGCCAGCTCGACCCCATCGCGGCGAGTACCTTCCTGCACACGCTGCGCAAGCTCAACGAGGAGCTGGGGCTGACGATCCTGCTGTCCGAGCAGCGGCTGGAGGAGGCCGTGCCGCTGGCCGACCACCTCATCGTGCTCGAGCAGGGGCGGCTGCTGGCCGCCGGTGCGCCGCAGGAGGCGGCGGCTGCGGTGCGCGGCCATGCGATCTTTTCCGCCATGCCCACAGCGGCGCGCATTGCCGCCGCCCTCGGCGAGACGGAGCGCCTGCCGCTCACCGTGCGCGCGGGCAGAGCGTATCTGGGGCGCTTTGCTCCGCACCCGATGCCGGCCGCAGCGCCCGCACCTGTGGACACGCCCCCGGTGCTCACCGTGCGCGACGGCTGGTTTCGCTATGCGCAGGGCGGTGCGGACGTGCTGCGCAATTTCTCGCTCACGCTGCGCCCGGGCGAGCTCTACGCGCTCACCGGCAGCAACGGCAGCGGCAAGACGACGGCGCTCGGCGTCCTCTCCGGGCGGCTGCGGCTCTACCGCGGCAGCGTGTACCTCGACGGGAAACGGCAGCGCGCGCTCCGGCCTCTGCGCGACGGCATTGCCGCCGTGCCGCAGGACCCGCGCACGCTCTTCGCGGCCGACACGGTGCGCGCCGATCTCGCGTCGCTCGGCAGGGACGCCGTGCTGGTGGACACGGTCGTGCGGCAGATGGCACTCACGCCGCTGCTCGACCGGCACCCCTTTGACCTCTCCGGCGGCGAGCAGCAGCGCGCCGCGCTGGCGAAGGTGCTGCTCATGCAGCCGCGCGTGCTGCTGCTCGATGAGCCGACGAAGGGCATGGACGGTGCGTTCAAGGAAGAATTCGGCGCGCTTTTGCGCGCGCTCTGCGCGCAGGGCACGGCCGTGTGCATCGTGAGCCACGATGTAGAGTTCTGCGCGCAGTATGCCGACCGCTGCGGCCTGCTCTTTCGCGGCGAGGTCGTGACGGAAAACGACGCGCGCGCGTTTTTCTCCGGCAATTATTTCTACACCACGGCGGCCGCGCGCATCGCGCGCGCCGCTGCACCCGGCGCGGTGCTGTGCGGGGAGGTCGTGCAATGTCTCACCGACTGACGCGGCGCACCTGGGCCGCGCTCGGCATCCTGCTTGTGGCGATCCCGGCGCTGATGGCGGTGTTCGTGTGTGTGTGGGACGAGCGGAAGTACTACCTCACGTCGCTGCTGCTCGTGGGGCTGATGTTCGTGCCGTTCGTGCTGCGGTTTGAAGGCCGCAGGCCGCAGGCGCGCGAGCTCGTGCTGCTCGCGACGATGACGGCGCTGGCCGTGGCCGGGCGCGCGGCGTTTTACTGGCTGCCGCAGTGCAAGCCCGTGTGCGCGATCGTGATCCTCACGGCCGTGGCCTTCACGCCGGAGGCGGGCTTCGTCACCGGCGCGGCGGCGGGCCTGATCTCGAACTTTTTCTTCGGCCAGGGGCCGTGGACGCCGTGGCAGATGCTCGGCTTCGGGCTCGTGGGCTTTCTCGGCGGCGTGCTGTTTGCCGGGCGGAAGGTACGGCTCGTGCCGCTGCTGCTCTACGGCTTTTTCTCGGTGCTCATCGTCTACGGCGTGCTGCTCGACACGGCGAGCATGCTCATGTACAATGCCGTGCCCTCGTGGCAGCTGTGGCTGGCGACTTGTGCGTCGGGGGTTGTGTTCAACCTCATTCACGCGGGTGCGACGGCCGTGTTCCTGCTCCTGCTGTATAAGCCCCTGCTCACCAAGCTCGCGCGCGTGAAAGAAAAGTACGGACTTCTGGAATGAAAAAATCTCCGCATCCAATCGGATGCGGAGATTTTTGTGTGCAGTTCATGCCTGCTGCCAGAGCAGGCGGTTATCATCAAAGACGGCGCAGAGTTTGCCGCTGTCCTTCAGCCACGCGAGGTAGGAGCGCACCGTGCTGCCGACGAGCATGTACTGCTCGAAGTTCATCACAAGGTCAAAGCGCCGGAACAGCTGCTGCAAAACCGCCTCAAACGTCTGCGGTTCCTGACAGAGCTCCGTGATGATGTCCGCAATCTCGAGCACCTTGTCGATGTTATACTGCGCGAGCGGGGCAATGTCCTCCGTGGCCGCGGCGTGCGCAGGCACGAAGGCGCGGGCAGAGAGCGTCTTGACCGTTTCGAGCGTGTTCAGGTAGGCAGCCACATCGTAAAGGAAGCCGATCTGGTACTTTTCCAGCGTCTCGCGGCTCGACAGGCAGTCGGCCAGATACACCACGTCGTCCGGCGTGCGAAAGCCCACCATGTCGAAGAAGTGCCCCGGCAGCTGCAGCAGTTCGAATCCCTCCGGCAGGCACGCCGGGGTCAGCTCCTGCGCGTCGCTGGCCTTGGCCATGAGGAATTTGTGCTGCAGTTCCTTCGGCGGATAGCCGCCGTAGAGAAACGACGGCTCGAGCACCGGGTGGCGCGTGAAGTCGCACTCGATGCCGGGAGCATAGATCCTGCAGCCGGTCTGGTTTTGCAGGTACTGGTTGCCGCCGATGTGGTCGGCGTTGGAGTGCGTGTTGTAGATGGCGGTCAGGCGCCAGCCGTTGGCGTCGAGGATCTGGCGCACCTTGCGCCCGGCCTCCTTGTCGTTGCCGCTGTCGATGAGGCAGACGTCGGTATCGTTCAGGCGCACGAGGCCGATCTTGGCCGGGCTCTGGATGTAGTAGCTGTTTCCGGCCACCTGGGTCAGTTCATACATGCCGGTTTCCTCCTTTGTCAGACGGTGTGTTTGCGGATGAGCGGCTCCACCTGCGCGGCCAGCTGCGCGAGCGCGCCCGGCTCGAACGGGGAGCGGAAGCCGGCCTCGGCCAGCAGGTCCGTCCAGAGCTTTTCACCGCCCTGCTGCGACAGGTGCAGGTAGCGGGCGAACGCGCCGTCATAATCGTCCTGCGACGCGAGCAGGAACTGGAACGCCGCCGTCTGCGCCAGACAGTAGTCGATGTAGTAAAACGGCGTCTCATAGATGTGCATCTGGTACTGCCAGCGGGTGCCGCGCTCGAGATACGGGATGCCGCTCTGGTCGATATACGGGCGGTATTTTGCCTCCAGCTCCAGCCAGACGGCGTTGCGCTCGGCCGGGGTGAGGTCGGGCTCGGCATAGACGCGGTGCTGGAATTCGTCCACCATCGTGCCGTAGGGCAGGAAGCTGAGCGCATCGAGCGCGTGCTGGAAGCGGTAGCGCTCCGCGTCGCCCGCCTTCGGGAAGAAGGCGTCGAGATACGGCCAGGCGAAAAACTCCATGCTCATCGAGTGCGTCTCGGCGGTCTCCATGCCACCACAGCCGAGCTCCAGCGCGAAGCGGTTGTCCGCGATCAGATAGGCGTTGAGCGCGTGGCCGGCCTCGTGCGTCACGACGTCCACGTCGCCGGACGTGCCGTTGAAGTTTGCGAGGATGAACGGCTGCCGGAATTTCGGGAACTCCGTGCAGTAGCCGCCGCCCCACTTGTTCGGGCGCGACTCGACGTCGAAGGCCTCATTTTCGCACATCATGCGGAAAAATGCGCCCGGCACGTCGCCCATGGCGTCGTACATCTTCTGCGCCGCGTTGAACAGCTCGTCCTTGTTGCAGGGCGTCGGGTCGCCGCCGGGGGTGAAAAATTCGTTGTCGTAGAGGCGGAACGTGTCGATGCCGAGACGCTGTGCGTTTTCCAGCCGCAGCCGCGACACGACCGGCACGATGTCGCGCACGATGTTCTCGCGGAAGGTCTGCACGGCCTGCGCGTCGTAGCACATGCGCTCCATGCGGCAGTAGCCGAGCTCGATGAAGTTTTGATAGCCCATCTTTTTGGCCATCCGGTCGCGCACGTGCACGAGCCGGTCAAAAATATCATCCAGCTGCGCGCTGTGCGCTTCCAGCGTTGTGCCGAGGGCCTCGTAACATTCCCTGCGTGTGGCGCGGTCGGCGCTGCGGGCGTATTTCATGAGCATCGGCCGCGGCAGCTGCTCGCCCCGGAAGGGGAAGAGCATGCCCGCCATGAGCTGGGCATATTCGCTCACGATCTTGTTCTCCTCGACCATGTCGTTGATAATCTCCGGCGACATGCTCCGCCGCTGCAGCTCCATGCTGCGCAGCAGGATCGGCGAGAGCGCTGCCTCGAGCGCTTCCCGGAACGGGCTGTCGAGCACGGCGGAGGTGTATTGCAGTGCGAGATTTTCGACCTCCGGGCCGATCTCGTCGTAATAGTCCTTCTCGGCCAGATAAAACGGGTCCAAGGTGTTGATCGTGTAGCGCATGTACGACAGCGACTGCGCCGTGGCGTACTCCGTCGTGAGCGAGAGATATTCCGCCCGCGCGGCGAGAATTTCCTCGACGCTCTGCGCTGCTTTTACGCGCTCGATCACGCGCTGCAGCCCTTCGGTCATTTCCTCGCGCGTCACGCGCCGGTAGGGGAGTTCGGATACTTTCATGCTTGCTCCTTTCCAAGGTCGCGGTGAAAAACTGCTTTTGCTATGCAAAATAAGAAATGTGCCATTTCCTCGTCCCTGCGGGGCAACCGGAAATGATGCACAAAAACTTCATGCACCGGCATTTGCGGCTTTTCACAGTGCAGCACGTACGCATGGAGTTTTATGCCATCATATAACCGCGCTGCCGATTCGTCAAGAACTGTTTGCGTGTGCGCGAGATGCGAAAGCGAAGACGCCCCGGATGCAATGCATCCGGGGCATTTTTATGCTTATTCGTTCTGCGCCTGATAGGCACGCACGTAGGTTACGAGCGTGTCAACGGTTTTCTCGATGCCGAGCTTGCCGCTGTTGACGACGAGGTCATAGCCGCGCGCGTCGCCCCACTTCGTGTCGCAGTAGTAGTTGTGGTAGGCCTTGCGGTCGCGGTCGACGCGGCGCATTTCCAGCGCCGCCTGATCGGCCGTGAGGGATTTTTCCTCCATGAGCCGCTGACGCTTCTGGTCGGGCTTGCCGGCGATGAACAGGTGCACGGCGTTCGGATTGCTGCGCAGGATGAAGTCCGAGCAGCGGCCGAGCACGACGAACGACTCGCCGCTGTCCGCCAGCTTCTGAATGTAGTCGAACGTCTCGTGTGCGAGTGCATCCTCCGGCGCGTTGAAGTTCTCGCCGATGCGGCGCGACCACAGCAGGTGCACGGGCTTTTCGTCATAGCGCGCGGCGTCCTCGGCGTTAAAGACGCTGTCGAGCAGCAGCTCCTTATCATAAAACGCGATGCCGAGCTGTTTGGCGATCTGTTCGGCGATGTACTTGCCGCCGCTGCCGTGTTCACGGCCGACGGTCACGATGATCTGTTTCACGATGCGTTACCGCCTTTCTGATGTAAAATTACAGGTATCTCAGGAACAGGCATCCCAGCGAGACCGCAATGACCAGCACGGTGGCCGGGACGCAGTATTTGCAGTATTTGCCCCAGCTGATGGGGTGACCACTCTTGGCCGACACGGACGTGGCCACGACGTTGGCCGACGCGCCGATGGGCGTGGCGTTGCCGCCGAGGTCGGTGCCGAGCGACAGCGCCCAGGCGAGCACGGACAGATCCATGCCCTGCGTCGCAGCGATGGACTGCACGACCGGGACCATGGTGGCCGCGAACGGAATGTTGTCGATCAGTGCGCTGCACACGGCCGACAGCAGCAGAATGATGAGGATGACGACCTTGATGCTGCCGCCGCTGATGTTGGAGATGAACTGCGCGATGAGTTTGAGCACACCGGTCTGCTCCAGGCCCGCGACGGAGATGAACAGGCCGATGAAAAACAGCAGCGTCTTGTAGTCCACACCGCGGAGGACTTCCTTCACGGCGCCGCCGCCGTTGGTAAACACGGTCACCAGCAGCGTCAGGCCCGCGACGATGGCGCCGATGCACGCAACGGTCAGGCCGGTCTGTGCGTGCGTCACGAGCAGCGCGACCGCGATGAGAAACACGATCACGTCCGCGACGAACGCCTTGCGGTTGGCGATGGCGGTCGCCGGAGCGGGGCAGACGGCGTCGGCCGGGCGGGCGGCCTCGCTCGCCTTGAGCGGCTTGCGGAAGCACAGCCAGAAGAAGATCAACACGAACACAAAGCAGATGCCGATGATGACGCCGGTATTTTCAATGAAGTCCGTGAAGGTATAGCCGAGCGCGGTGCCGATGATGATGTTGGGGGGATCGCCGCACATGGTGGCGGCGCCGCCGAGGTTGGCGCAGAAGACCTCCGACAGGATCATCGGAATGGGGTCAAAGCGCAGAATCTGCGCCAGCTCCAGCGTGACGGTCGCGAGAAACAGCACGACCGTGATGCTGTCGATGAACATGGCCAGGAACGCGGACATGGCCATGAAGCACAGCAGCAGCGGCACGACGTGGTAGTGCGCGAGCTTTGCCAGCGACAGGCACAGCCAGCGGAAGAAGCCGGATTTGCCGAGACCCTCGACCATAATCATCATACCGGTGATGAAGAAGATGGTCGACCAGTTGACGCCGGAGCTGGCGCTCTCCGAGGCGCCGTACCAGAAGCCGGCGCGGAAGATGGCGCCGAGATTCAGGGCGTTTTTGATCGCGTCCCAGCTGTGCATGCAGATGCCGAACACGACCACGAGCACGAGGGCCGCGCTGCCTAGCGTGACATACTGGCGCTCGAATTTGTCCATGATGATGAGCGCGAACATGCCGACGAAGATGACAGCCGCAAGGATTTGAGCAGTCATGGAAAAGACCTTCTTTCTTGAAATTTGCGGGGGGGGTTCCGACGCAGAGGCATCAAAGAAAGAGGGTTGCTTCGCGGTGGTGTCCTTCCCCAACAGGAGAGGAATTTTAGCGCGCTCGGGGGTAAAAGTCAAGGGCTTTTGGCAAATCTGAGCGGGTTCTTATCAGACTTTCAAATGCTTGATATTACAGGCATTTATAGGCGATGATCGTCGCGCCGCCCTTGCCCTCATAGCGCTTGATCTGGTACTTGTTGGGGAAGGCGGCCAGCAGCTCCGGCAGCTTGCTGTAACCATAGGCGCGCACGTTGAAATCGGGCTTGACGCGCTTGATGTACAGCCCCGAGGAGCTGACGTTGACAAAGCCGTCTGCGTCCTGATACTTCTCGGACGCAATGTGCAGCAGATTGTGGATCTCGCCGATATTGGGCTTTTTCGGCTCCGGCTCCGGTTCGGGTTCGGGCGTCGGTTCCGGTTCGGGTTCGGTGGCCGGGGCAGACTCGGCCGCGGACTTCTTCGTGCTGCGTGTGGCCTTTTTCGTCTTGCGGGCGGGCTTTTTGGCCGCGGGCTCCGCGGTGTGCTCGGCGGCTGCGGGCTTCTCGTCCGCCTTGGACAGGTAATCGATGAGGATAAAGTCGTCGCACGCGTTTTTGAACGACTCCGGCGTCGTTGTCACGCCGGCGCCGATGATATACAGGCCCGACTCGCGCAGGCGGATGGCCAGCGGCGTGAAGTCGCTGTCGCTCGACACGAGCACGAGCGCGTCGTACATATTGTTGTGCAGCAGGTCCATGGCCCCGATGACCATGGCGATGTCGGTCGTGTTCTTGCCGGTGACGTAGTCAAACTGCTGCTCGGCGCGGATGGCGAGGCGCTTGAGCTCCGGCTCCCAGTTTTTCAGCGAGTCCTTGCGCCAGTTGCCGTAGGCCTTTTTCACGACGATGCGGCCGTAGGTCGACACCTCGTGCAGCACGGCCTCCAGCTTGGACAGCTGCGTGTTGTCGGCGTCGATGAGCACGGCGATTTTCTGGAAATTTTCCATAGATATTACTCCCGAACCGCCCTGCGGGCGGTGATTTTTTCTCCATTATAGCGTTTTTGCGCGCAAAATGCAACGAAAGCGGGGCGTAACCCCCGCTTTCGCTTCCTGTTCATGCGCCCTCGTCCGCGGTCGCCGGGCACTGGCGGCCGTTGGGGTCGATGCTCGTGTCGCCGGGGAGGATCATCTGTGAGATCGGGATGATGGAATACCCGTCGGCGATGAGCGCCTCAATGATGCCGGCCAGCGCCTCCGGCGTGTGCTCGGCCGCGTTGTGGAACAGCACGATGCTGCCCGGCTGCACGCGCGTGAGCACGCGCGAGGTGATCTCGTCGCTGCTCAGCCCCTTCCAGTCGAGCGAATCGACGTCCCACTGGATGACGTGCATGCCCAGACCGCTGATGGTGCTCACGACCGTGTCGTTATACTCCCCGTAGGGGCAGCGAAACAGCGTGGGCCGCGTTCCGGTGACGGCTTCAATTTTATCGGCGCAGGTGTTGACCTCCGTCTGGATCTGCTCGGCGCTCAGCTGCGCCATGTGCGGGTGCGTGGCCGAGTGGTTCATGACCTCGTTGCCCGCGTCCGCGAGCGCCTTGACCGACTCTGGATATTTGTCCACCCATTCGCCCACGACGAAGAACGTTGCGTGGACGTTGTACTTGTTGAGAATGTCGATGAGCATCTGCGTATCCTCGTTGCCCCAGGCCGCGTCGAACGACAGGCTCACGACGCGGTCGTCGCGCTGCACGCTGTAGATGGGCAGCACGCGCTTGGCCGCGCTCACGCCCACGATCGCGGGACTGTTGACCGCCCAGAACATGAGCGCGATGGCCAGCACCATCGCGCACACGCTCAGCAGCTTCCGGTGTTTTCTGACGGCTTGCCGCACTTTGTACATTGCACCACCTCCGGCTTTCTGCCATCATCCTATGAGGGGGCGCGGCACGGTATGCGCCGGCTGGTTTACATAACTTCACTCTACGTGCAGAAAAACGCCCGCACACGGTTTCATGTGCGGGCGTGAACACTCAAAACAGGCCGGTGATGCGGCCGTCGTCGTCGACATCGATGTTTTCGGCGGCCGGGACCTTCGGCAGGCCGGGCATCGTGAGCACGTCGCCCGTGAGCGCGACGAGAAAGCCCGCCCCGGCGGATACGGTCACGCTGCGCACGGTTACGGTGAAGCCCGTGGGCGCGCCGAGCAGCGCCGGATCGTCCGACAGGCTCGCCTGCGTCTTGGCGATGCACACCGGCAGACCGCCGAAGCCGAGCGCCTCCAGCTCGCGGAGCTGTTTGCGCGCGGCGGGCAGGATCTCCGCGCCCGCGCCGCCGTAGACCCGGCGCACGACGGCGTTGATCTTTTCCTCGACCGGCGCATCGAGGTCGTAGGCAAAGCGGAAGTGGTTTTCCGTCTCGCACAGGCGCACGACCTCGCGCGCGAGCGCCTCGCCGCCGCGGCCGCCGTCGGCCCAGACGGTGGACAGCACAACGCGGACGCCCAGCTCCCCGCACAGCTCCGTCAGCAGTGCGATCTCGCGGTCGGTGTCGGTGGGGAAGCGGTTGATGGCCACGACGCACGGCAGGCCGAACGTGTCGCGGATGCAGCGCACATGGTGCAGCAGGTTCGGCACGCCGCGGCGCAGTGCGTCGAGGTCCTCCGTGCCGAGCTCGTTCAGCGCCAGACCGCCGTGCATTTTCAGCGCGCGCACCGTCGCAACCACGACGGCGGCGTCCGGCCGCAGCCCGGCGAGCCGGCACTTGATGTCCAGAAACTTCTCCGCGCCGAGGTCGGCGCCGAAGCCGGCCTCCGTCACGGCATAGTCGCAGCGGTGCATGGCCATGCGCGTGGCGAGCACGCTGTTGCACCCGTGCGCGATGTTGGCAAACGGCCCGCCGTGTACGAACGCCGGCGTGCCCTCGAGCGTCTGCACGAGGTTGGGCTTGAGCGCGTCGCGCAGCAGCGCTGCCATCGCGCCCACGGCCTTGAGATCGCGCGCCGTGACGGGGCGGCCGTCATATGTGTAGCCTACGATGATGCGCCCCAGCCGCGCCTTCAGGTCGGCCATGGACTCGGCCAGGCAGAGGACCGCCATGATCTCGCTGGCGACCGTGATGTCAAACCCGTCCTCGCGCGGCACGCCGTTGGCCCTGCCGCCGAGCCCGTCGACGATGCAGCGCAGCTGCCGGTCGTTCATGTCCACGCAGCGCCGCCATGTGATGCGCCGCGGGTCGATGCCGAGGGCGTTGCCCTGCTGGATGTGGTTGTCGAGCATGGCGGCGAGCAGGTTGTTCGCCGCGCCGATGGCGTGAAAGTCGCCGGTGAAGTGCAGGTCGATGTCCTCCATCGGCACGACCTGCGCGTAGCCGCCGCCGGTCGCGCCGCCCTTGCGCCCGAACACCGGGCCGAGCGATGGCTCGCGCAGCGCGACGGCCGCGTCCTTCCCGATGCGGCGCAGCGCGTCGGCCAGACCGATCGTCGTGGTCGTCTTGCCCTCGCCGGCGGGCGTGGGCGTGATGGCCGTGACGAGGATCAGCTTTCCCTTTCCGCGCGGCGGCTGCCCGAGCACGGACAGCGCCACCTTTGCCTTATAGCGGCCATACGGTTCTATATCAGCATCGTCGATGCCGACGGTGCGTGCAATGTCACAGATCGGCTGCATCGTGCAGCTCTGGGCGATCTCCAGATCGCTGCGATATTCCATGAAACCCCTCCTTCGGATGCGTGTACCTTTTATCATACCTGACGGCGGCAGGTTTGTAAAGCTTGACGCGGGGTGGATTTTCCGCTATCATGGGCCGGATAATGAGGTGATGACCATGCAGTATCTCTGCGCGCCGATGGAGGGCGTGACCGGCGACCTGTTCCGGCAGGCGCAGCGGCAGACGTTCCCCGCGGCGGACAGCTACTATACGCCGTTTCTCTCGCCGACGGCGAACCGCACGTTTTCTCCGCGCGAGCTGCGCGAGATCGAGCCCGCGCACAATGCGGGCATCCATGTCGTGCCGCAGCTCATGGGCCGCTGCGCCGAGGACTTTCTCTGGATGGCGGGGCGGCTCGCCGACATGGGCTACGACGAGGTGAATTTCAACCTCGGCTGTCCGTCGAACACCGTCACGGCAAAGAAAAAGGGCGCGGGCCTGCTCACGGAGCCGGATCTGCTGCGGCGGTTTTTCGACGCCGTGTTTGCGGCCTGCCCGCTGCCGGTGTCGGTCAAGACGCGGCTCGGCAAGGCGACGGCAGAGACGTTTCCCGCGCTGCTGGAGCTGTATAACGACTACCCGATCCGCGAGCTGATCGTGCACCCGCGCGTGCAGACCGACCAGTACCATGGGCACCCGGATCTCGACATGTTTGCCTACGCGCTCGCGCACAGCCGCGCCCCGGTGTGCTACAACGGCGATCTGTTCGACGCCCCGGCCGTGCGCGCGTTTCAGGCGCGGTTTCCGACGGTGGAGCGCATCATGCTCGGCCGGGGACTCGCCGCCAACCCCGGACTCATCGGCCAGCTGCGCACCGGCGCCGTGCCGACGGCGGCGCAGTTTCAGGCGTTTCACGACCGGCTCTACGCCACCACGCGCGCGCGCATCCCCGACCGGCGCGCGCTGCTGTTTCGCATGAAGGAGGCGTGGCGCTATCTCGGCTGCAGCTTTGCGGACGCGGAGCGGCCGCTGCGCCGCATCCGCAAGGCGCAGGATCTCGCAGAGTATGAGAGCGCGGTGCGCCAGCTCTTCGCGTCCTGCCCGGTGCGGGAGAATGCTGGCTATTTCATATGAAGATGCACGTATCCCCGGCAGCACGGCTGCCGGGGATACGTTTCTTCGTGGTCAGTTCTGGCCGTACCAGTCGCCGCCCGGCTGCGGGCCGGGGTTCGGCTGCTGCCAGCCGTTGGGGGTCTGGTCTCCCATGCTGCGCGGAAGGCTGCGGTAGAACGCGGCGCGCGACACGGTCATATACGGCATGAGCCAGAGGTAGCCGATGCCGGCGGTCAGCGCGGCCAGCAGCGCCCAGCCGATGAAGCTCAGGTCGAGGCAGAACAGGTCGCCCTTGCGCCCGTCCATGAGCGCCTTGGAGCGCTCGATGGCCTCCGTGGCCTGCATGCCCGGGTTTTCGGCCATGATGTACGTCGCCATGGAGTAGCGGTAGGCGGCGACGATGCCGGGGATGACAAACAGCAGCGACCATGCGATGACCTTGAGCGTGATGAGCAGATTGAGCACGAAGGCGTTGCCGAAGATGTCAAAGCCGGAAAACAGATCCTCGAACCGGGCCTCCTCGCCGTCAACGAGCTTCAGGCAGAAGCGGTTGTGGCCGATGGAGACGCTGCCGCCGATGACGAACTGCGCCAGCGAGATGATCCCGGAAACGGGGAGAAATACGCGCAGCGCGTGGCGCAGGGTCTCGGGATAATACTGTGTCAGATCGTCCCCGTTGACCGTGATGTTGAACGACGGGGTGAAGCCGCTGCTCGTCCCGCCGAGGATGCTTGCCAGCAGCGTCACGCCCACGGCGAGCCACCAGTAGTTTTTCAGCGCGCGGCGCGCCATGCTGCGATAATCGGATGCAGAATACATAGGTTTCTCCTTTCTTTTGTCTGCCCTCACCAGGGCGTGCGTTCCTGCCCGTGCACGAGGTAGGCGTGCTCGGCCAGCTCTGCGAGCGGGCTGTCGCTGCGGGAGTCGGAGTAAAACGCCGCGATCTCTACGTCGGGATACGTCTCGCGCAGACGGCGGACCTTTTCCGCGCCGTGGCAGTTTTCGCCGTCGGTCTTGCCGGTGTGCTTATCCACGCGCGAGGCCAGCAGCCGCACACCCAGCTTCTGCGCCGGGATGCGCACGAGAAACTCCGGCGATGCGGAGATGATGATGTCGTCCGGGCGTTTCTGCGCGAGATACCACGGGTTCACGCGGTCAAAATTCTGTGCCCAGAACGCCTCCAGCTCCGCGTCCACATCGGGCACGCGGCGCAGAAAGCCGTACATCTGCTCCTTGATGTCCGTCTTGCTCACCCGGCCGAGCCAGTAGCCCGGCAGCAGAGCCAGCGTGCGCAGCAGCGGCCAGATCACGCCCGGATGCCGCCGCAGGCACCAGCGCACGAACGCCACCGTGCTGTCCACGGGGAAGATGGTCTTGTCCCAGTCATAAACGTTGACTTTTTCCATAGGGCTCCTCTCAGTACAGGGTGCCGGCCAGCTGCATGTACGCGGCGGCGAAGGCCTCCCGGATGAAGTAATTGATGCGCATGGACGGCAGGGTGGTCTCGGCGGCGATGCCGACGGGCTCCGCCCCCAGTGCCCGCGCCATGTGTTTGGCGCGGTAGAGGTGGTATTCGCTCGTCACGATGCCGACGCCGTCCGCCGGGGCGTACCCCCGCGCGCGGAGGATGGCAAACGAATTTTCCAGATTCTCGCGTGTGGTGCGCGACTGATCCTCCTGCACGATGCGCGCGCTGTCGATGCCGTGGGCCGTCAGGTAGTCAGCCATGGCCTGAGCCTCCGTGATGTCCTCACCCTCGCCCTGACCGCCGGAGACGACGGCCAGCGCGTCCGGGTTCGCGCCCAGATAGTCCAGCGCAGCGTCGAGCCGGTTGCACATCGACAGCGACGGCGTGCTGCCGTTGACGCCCGCGCCGAGCACGATGATCGCGTCCGGGTGGGCGTCCGTGTCCGTGCGCGCGTCGCGCACGACGGGGATCTCAAAGACCACGAACACGATCAGCCCCGCGCACACGAGTACGCTCAGCACGGTGCGCCCCGCGCGGTGCAGCCGCGGGAATAGAAATACCAGCACGGCGATGCCCCAGAGCGTGTAGCCCAGAAAGTCGTGCCCCGGCATCGCAAAGCGCAGCACGCAGCCGGCGATGACGAGCACGATGGCGAGGATCCAGGATGCTTTGTGTTTCATTCGCACAGCGCCTCCCACGCCTCATAGAGCGCCTCAAGCTGCGCGTTGAGCGCCTGCTTCTGCTCATCGAGCTCCATGAGCTTCTGATAGTCCGTTGCATTGGCCTCGCTCTCGGCGTCGAGCGCCGCGAGCTGCCCCTCCAGCTTTTCGATCTCGCGCTCCGTGCGCTCGCGCTGGCGCGTGGTGTTCGGGGCGCGTTTCGGCTTCGGCTTCGGTTCCTTTTTGCGCTCGACGGCCTTGGCCGTCTGCTGCAGGGCGGTCTGGCGCGCGCGGTATTCGCGGAATTGCTCATACGTCCCGCGGTAGTCCGTGATCGTGCCGTTTTCGAGCAGCCAGATGCGGGTGGCGAATTTTTCGATGAAGTACCGGTCGTGCGACACGAATAGCAGCGCCTGCGTATAGTCGCTCAGCGCGTCCTCGATCCACTCACGGCTGGCGATGTCGAGGTGGTTCGTCGGCTCGTCGAGGATGAGGAAGTTGATCTCCCGGCGCATGAGCATGCACAGCCGCAGCCGGGACAGCTCGCCGCCCGAGAGCGCCGACACGGGCTTGAGCACGTCCTCGCCGCGAAAGCCGTAGGCGCCGAGCTGGTCGCGCGCCTCCTGCGGCGTGCACTTGCACTCGTAGAGCATCGTGTCGAGCATGGAGCGCTCCGGCACGGCGAAGCGGACGATCTGCGGCAGGTAGGCCGTGCGCACGGACGGTCCGCGCTGCACCCAGCCGGTGTCCGGCGTCTCCTCGTTCATGACGAGCTTTAAAAATGTCGTCTTGCCGGCGCCGTTGTCGCCGATGAGGGCGATGCGCTCGCCGCCGGTCACGGTCAGGTCCAGGTCGTGAAAGAGCGTCCGCTCGCCGTAGTGCTTGCTCAGGCCCGCCATGGTCAGCACGTCGTCGCCGCGAAATTCCTGCGCGGTGAAGTGAACATTTAACTTGCGCGCCTCGGTCGGCCGCTCGGTCGTTTCGAGCTTTTCCATGCGCTTTTCGATGGAGAACGCGCGCTTGTGCAGCTTGTCATTGCCCATGAAGGCCCAGAGGTGCAGCTTTGCCGCCGCCTCCGTGAGCTGCTGGAGCTTGGCCTGATCCTTTTCGTATTTTTTGAGCTGCTCGTCGAAGCGGCGCTGCCGCTCGACGACGTAAAAGCTGTAGTTGCCGCTGTAAAACTCCGCCTGCCCGGACGTGAAGTCGATCGAACGCTGCACGACGCGGTCGAGAAAATACCGGTCGTGGCTGATGACGAGCACCGTGCCGCGAAAATGCAGCAGATACGCCTCCAGCCACTCGGTCGCGCGCAGGTCGAGGTGGTTCGTCGGCTCGTCGAGCAGGAGAATGTCCGTGTCCTCGAGGATGAGCCGCGCGAGGTTCACGCGCGTTTTCTCCCCGCCGGAGAGACTGTCGAACGGCTGCGCGCGCATCGCGGCCGGAATATCCAGACCGTTGGCGACGCGGTTGCGCTCGTGCTCCATGTCGTACCCGCCGAGGCGGCGGAAGTTTTCCGACAGCCGGTCGTACTCCGAGAGCAGGGCAGGGGAGTCGTCCGTCGCCATGCGCGCGGTGAGCTCGTTCATGCGCGCTTCCATGTCGTAGAGCCGCCGGTGCGCCTCGCGCAGCACGTCCTCCGTCGTCCAGCCGTCGGGGTAGACCGGGATCTGCGAGATCAGCCCCAGCCGCCGCCCGGAGGCGATGGACACGGTGCCGGCGTCCGGCTGCAGCTCACCCGAGAGGATGCGGAAAAACGTCGTCTTGCCGCAGCCGTTGCGCCCGAGGATGCCCACGCGCTCACCGGCGTTGACGTCGAATGTGATACCTTTTAATATATCGTTGCCCTGCTCAAAGCCCTTGACGAGCCCGCGGACGGATAGATCGATCATGTGTAACTCCTAAATTACTTGTTCACGGCCGCCTGCAGCACGGTGTTGGCCACGGCGCCCGCATTCGTCAGACCGCCGCCGGCGTTTTCCACCAGCACGACGAAGGCGTACGGGTGCGCATCGTCGAGCAGGAAGCCCGTGAACCAGGCGTGCGACGTGCCGTCGCCCACCTCGGCGGTGCCGGTCTTGGCGCAGAGATTCAGGCCCGGGAAGCGGTTCGTACCGTAGTGGGCCGAGACATTATAGTTCATCATGTCGCGCAGCTTGTTGGCGGTCGCAGCGCTCAGCAGGCTCGTGGTCGAGCCGCTGGGCGTGTCGAGCAGCAGCGACGGCTCCACGACGCTGCCGCCGTTGGCGATGGCCGAGACGTAGCGCAGCATGGAGTACGGGCAGATGAGGTCCTCGTACTGGCCGATGCCCGACCAGGCGAGGTTTGCGCTGCCGGACGCGCCCTTCGTGAAGCTGCCGGCGAGCGTCGGGATGCCGCTCAGCGACTGGGAATCGAGGAAGCCGAGCTTCTTGGCGTAGCTCTCGATGGTGTCGGCCCCGAGCTCGAGCGAGATCTGCGCGAACGCGCAGTTGCAGGAGTTGGCCAGTGCGTCCTCAAACGTTTGGCTGCCGTGCACGCCCGTACACTTGACGCTCACGCCGTTGACGTCCAGACTGCCTGCACAGCTGAAGCGGCGGCTGTCGATGTCCTTGATGTTCTCGAGTGCGGCGGCGGAGGTGATGAGCTTGAAGACGGAGCCCGGCGTGAACGAGCCGTTGATGCAGCGGTTGATGTACGCGCCGTCCGGTACGTCGCCGTCACTGCTGGGGTCAATGCTCGGGCCGGAGACCATGCACAGGATCTCGCCGGTCTTGTAGTTGCTCACGAGCACGGCGCCCTTGCGCCCGGCAAGCGCCTCATAGGCGGTCACGCACAGGCTCGAATCGAGCGTGAGCGCGACGGTGTGCCCGTCGGTCGCGTAGGTGCCGGTGATTGGATTATAGCCGGAGAGCTGCTTGGAAAATGCCTTGAGCGCGCCGGTGCCGACGTTGCCGGTGTAGTCGCCGACGGCCTGATAGCAGGCGGTGCGCACGGCAGCGTCGTCGGCGTAGCTGCGCGAGCCGCCGTTGGCCGTCGCGAGCACGACGCCGCTGCGGTCGGTGAGCGTGCCGGTGCTGAGCACACCGCTGGTGTAGACGCTGCTGTTGGCGGCAAAGGTCGCCCACTCGGCGCCGTGTTCGATGTAGCGCACGATGTACACGCCGATGCCGCCGAGCACCAGCACGGCGACGAGCAGCGCGCTCATGGCGCGGCGTTTGACTTTGTTCATGCCTGCGCCTCCTTGTTTTTACGCGATGGCAGCCGCACCACGAAGCTCGCGCCGCGCCGGGTGTCGGCCGCCTTGATGTAGGCCAGCAGCATCCAGCACGAGAGCATGCTCGACCCGCCCTTGGACACGAACGGGAACGTCACACCCGTGAACGGCAGAATGTCGAGCACGCCGAACACATTGAGCGACATCTGCACGAGCATGAGCGTCACGGTGGCGCAGCCGGCGATGACGTAGTACGACGAGCGGCCCTGGGCCGCGTTCTTGACGGTGAAGATGGCAAGCGCGATGATGGCCAGCATCGCGCACAGCGCCACGATCAGGCCGAGCTCCTCGCACAGCATGCCGAACACCATGTCGGTGTTGGCGGCGAAGATGTTTTTCAGCCAGCCGCAGCCCGCGCCCTGACCGAACAGGCCGCCGGAGGCGGCCGCGCTCAGCGCGCGCGTCTGCTGGTAGCCCGCGCCGGAGACGTCCTCCCACACATGGCCCCAGGTGGCGAAGCGCTGCGCCACGTGCGGCTTGATGCTCAGCACCAGCGTGCCCGCCATGGCGGCGGACGTCACGGCCAGCAGCACGGTCGCGATGCTGCCCGAGCGCATGAACGCGATGACGAGGAACGTCGCAAAGAAGATGAGCGCGGAGCCGAAGTCGCCCATCAGGGCGAGCCCGCCCACGCAGATGGCGGAAAAGGCGATGAAGAGCAGGATGCTCTTGCTGCGGAACATGCGGTTGAGCGACGTCGCGCCGACGTAGATGAACGCGACCTTGATGAGCTCCGACGGCTGCAGGGAGAAGCCTGCGATCGTCAGCCAGTTCTTCGCGCCGAACACCTCGCTTGCGGCAAAGAGGTTCAGCGCCAGCAGCGCCAGCGAGATGATGGCCGCCGGCCAGCGCAGCGCCTTGACATGGCTCAGGTCGCGCAGCCACCAGCCGAGCAGGAAAAACAGCGCGATGCCCACGATGATGAGGATGATCTCCTTGGTCAGATCGTCCGGCGTGCTCGTCGCGCAGATCTCGAGCCCGAGCGTACACAGGAAAAATGCGATCGTCTCGACCTCGAAGCCCGAGCGGTCCATCGTGCGCATGAGCACGTAGCAGAACCACTGCGTGAGCACGAGGGCTGCAAACGACATCAGGATCCCCAACAGGTGCGCGCTGTCGGCCGAGGACACAAACTCCAGCGCCAGCAGCAGCTGAAACACCGTTAGGAAAAACAGCGTGCCGCCGGCGGAGACCTTTCGTCCCGCGATCGTGCGGCGCTGCTCCTGCACGGCGCGGCGCTCCTCGCTCATGTCGGCGAACTTGAGCATGTGCGTTGAGCAGCGGAGAATGTCGCCGCTGAACACCTGCGTCGGCTCCGTGATCTGCTCGCCGTTGAGGTATACGCCGCCGCTGCGGCTCAGATCGCTGACGGTCCACTCGCCGGCGTCGTTGCGCATGAGCACGGCGTGGACGTTGGCCACGTCGGCATAGGGCAGCGTGATGTCCGCGCTGCGGGCGCGGCCGATCAGGCACTCCCAGTGCAGCAGGGGATAGACCTTGCCGTCCGGCGTGACGAGATGGCCCCAGGTCTCCGGCTCGGCGCGGCCGTAGAACATGGATGCGATGCAGCGGATGAGCACGATGAGCGCGATGACCGGCAGAATGAAGTGCGCGGCCTGCGCGGCATAGGCAGTTACGGCAGACACGGTGTCCGCCTCCTTTCTGAAGCTCCCGCGCGGGGAGCGGTACATTTATAATGAAGCAATAAAAATTAAACCATTATACCACGGCAAAAATCCATTGACAACCACTGTCGGGCATCCTAGAATGAACCTATGATGAAACAGACGAAATTTTGGATCCTTTTGTTCGCCGCGCTCGCGATTTTGGGCGGCGGCGTCTTTTTGCTGCTGCGCGGCCACGGGCAGACGGGGCAGACGGCCGTCATCCGGGTCGACGGCGAGGTCTACCGCCGCATCGACCTGCGCGCCGTGACCATACCATATGATATCGAAGTGCAGACCGACTGGGGCACGAACACCGTGCACGTCGAGCCGGACGGCGTGTCCGTCACATATGCCGACTGCCCGGACCTTCTGTGCGTCCAGCAGGGGAAGATCACCACATCGGCCATCCCGATCGCCTGCGTGCCGCACCACCTGACGGTGCAGATCGAGGGGGCGCCATGAAGGGGACGAAGCGTCTGGCCGTTCTGGCCATGTTCACCGCCATCGCACTGACGATCTTCGTCGCCGAGGCGCAGATCCCGCCCGTCGTGCCGATCCCGGGCGTGAAGCTCGGCCTTGCCAACATCGTCACGCTCATCGCCATGGCTCTGCTCGGCCGGCGGCAGGCGGGGGAGATTCTGCTCGTGCGCATCGTGCTCGGCAGTGTGTTTACCGGCGGCGTGTCGGCGATGCTCTTCAGCATCGCGGGCGGCGTGTTCGCCTATCTTGTTATGTGCCTGACCATCCGCCGCCTGCCGGAGCGGCTGCTGTGGGTCGTGAGCGTGCTGGCGGCCTTCGGGCACAACGCCGGGCAGCTGCTGGTCGCCGTCTGGGTCACGGGCACGCCGTCCATTCTGGTGTATGCGCCCGCACTTGTTGCGGCGAGCGTCATCACCGGGGCGTTCACCGGCGTGGCCGCCATGTATCTCGTGCGCGCGCTGCGCAAAACGGGGCACTTTCCGCAGACGTGAACCGGCTCTGTCATTCTTTCGTAACATTTTAACGCCCCGCGTATTTAAAATATTCTGCAAGTTGGAAGCCGCAGTTTTTGGAAAGCTGCGGCTTTGTTGTGCAAATGCGACAAAATGCGCAGAATAAATATAGTAATATACGTCAAAAACACACGTGAAAAAATTTCGGAAATGTTAAATCTGTTTTAAGTATTGACTTCCGGCAGGCGGCGCGCTATAATGCATCCGCAATTAAAAGATGGGAAGATTTAGGCTGGTATCGGCCGGTTACACAAATTTTTTTCTTCCCGCGCCGGGCCTTCCCGGCGGAGCTTTCCGAACGATGTTTTGATGCTTATGAATGCTTTTGATAAACGCGTCCAATCGAATATGGAGCAGGCGGGGCGCAGCCGTGGTTTTGCGCGGATGTTTGACCGCGTGTGCGCGTTCCTCGATGAGCGGATCGGCGGCGCGTCTGCGCTCGTTGCCGCCTGCCAGAGCGCGGCTGACCGCTTCTGGCACAGCAAGCTGTACTTTCCGGTCTGCTTTCTGATGCTCGCGGTGTTCATGGCGGCCGGGCTGCCGGTCGTGGGCGGTATTCTGGTCATGTCCACGCTGATCTTCCTGCTGCTGTTTTGCGACGACCTGCTGAGCGTCCTGTTCCCGGTCGTGCTGCTGGCCATGGTGGGCACGGAGTTTTATGACGAGCTCTACAGCCTGCTGCGCTTCTGGTGGATCGGCCTGCTGGCCGCGGCGGCGCTGCTCGTGCACATCGGGGCCTACGCCCGCGCACCGCGCAACGGCGGCTGCCTGCACGGCATGGTGGCCGTGTCGGTCGCAACGCTGCTCGGCGGTCTCGGCTTCATCTCCCGCGAGGAGTACTTCTCGCCCACGGCGCTGTACTATTCCCTCGGTCTCGGCGTGATGATGCTGCTGGTCTACCTGCTGTGCCGCAGCGAGGCGGACCGCGCGCGCGACTACGACGTCGCCGAGCGCATGCTGCAGATCCTCTACGCCGGCGGCCTGTTCACGGGCTTTGTGGTGGCGCTGTTCTACGCGCGTCACATGCAGGAGTTCCTGCAGGACTTCGCCACGATCTATTTCAAGTACCGCAATTTCAGCGCGACGATGCTGCTCATTGCGCTGCCTGCTGCGGCGTACTTTGCCGCGCATGACCGGCGGCACTTCCTGTCGGTCGTGTTTCTGTACCTCATGATGCTCATGACCGGCTCGCGCAGCGGCCTGATCTTCGGCACGATGATGCTGCTGCTGTGCTTTGCCTATGTGTACCACTGCAACCCCGAGCGCCGCGCGGTCTATCGCCGCGTCGGGCTCATCAGTCTGGTCCCGGCGGTCGCACTGCTCATCGCGCTCGTGCCGCGGCTGTTTGCTTCGCGCATGGTCGACGGTGCGCTCATCTCCCCGGACGACAGCCGGTACACGTTTTTCATTCAGGGTCTGCTGGATTTCGTGAAGAATCCGCTTTTTGGCTGCGGCCTCGGCTCGATGCACAATGCGCCGATCTTCCTCGGCGTGGAGGGCAGCATCGTCTGGTACCACAACCTCATCGCGCAGATCCTCGGCAGTATGGGCCTCGTCGGCGTAGTCGGCTACGGCTGGCTGTTTTATGACCGCGTGCGTCTGCTCTGGCGCAAGCGCAGCCGCACGACGCTGGCGTTCGCGCTGTCCTACTTTGCCATGCTGCTCATTTCCATGACGAACCCGGGCATGTTCTGCCCGATGCCGAACGCGCTGCTCATGGTGGCCATGTTTGTGGTCGTCGAGCGGCAGCCCGATACCACTGCGGTGCCGGTCAAGGCCGGCTTCGCCAGCGCACCGGAAAGGAGATTGTTCTGATGAAACGTTTTCAGCTTCTTACAACCGCAATTTTTCTGTTCTGCACGCTTCTGATCGCCGGCTGCACCAGCCGCGGTGTCGAGGCGCAGGCGACCGCTGCCCCGGAGGCGACGCCGACCGCGACGGCAAACATCATGTCCGGTATCCAGACCGGTGACAATGAAGTCAACGAGATCCTGGCCGGTACGTGGACCTTTGAGCGCACGGACGCCGACAAGAAGGCGGACGACAGCAGCGTCAGCCAGATCCTGCCCGGCACGGACACCGGCGCCAAAGAGGCTGCGGACATCAAGGAGCCCGGCACGATCCGCGAGCTGACGTTCCGCACCAACGGCACGGGTACTTACATGGACGCCAACGGCACGCCGCTGGCTTTTGAGTTTGCGCTCAACGGCGACAATCTGACGCTTGCGCTGGAAAACGGCACGGTGCAGATGTTCCGCTGCACGCTCGAAAACGGCCTCATGTACCTCACGCCGATGAGCAACAACGGCGCGTATCAGGCCTTCACCGATGTGTTCCGCCAGACGCAGAGCACCTCCGGTGATGCGGCCAACTGAATCCTACGCAAATCACCCCGGCCGGACGCGCTCAGCGTCCGGCCGTTTTGCTTTTTTGCAAGAATTCAGAAATTTTTCAGGATTTCCGGCCCGCAAACCGTGTATAATCAGGAGCATCCCCTACGGGAAAGGAGACCTGACATGTCCCGAAAGACAAGAAAACGCGGCCGCCGGCGGCTGCTGGTCATCGTGGTGCTGCTGGCGCTGATCGTGTTCGGCGTGTTTGCGCGCGGCCTGCTCACGAGCGGCAGGACCACGACCGAGCGCGCGCAGCGCGAGCTGGATACCTACGCCGAGAACAACGACGTCTCACTCGCCGATTATCCGGATGCGCTCGTGCAGCTCTACGCCCGCAACCCGGACGCGCGCGATTTTGTGCGCGACTACCCGAAGAAGAAGAATCTGACCCCGACGATCGACCTGAGCGGCCTTGCCGGGTCGGAGACCGTGCCGCTGCTGCTGCAGTGGGACGAGCGCTGGGGCTACCGCGCATATAACGAGAGCATCATCGGCCTCGCCGGCTGCGGACCGACGTGCCTGTCCATGGCCACGATCTACCTCACCGGCGACACGACGAAGGACCCGCTCTGGATGTGCCAGTTCGCCGAGCAGCACCAGTTCAATGTGCCCGGCAGCGGCAGCAAGTGGGCGCTCATCTCCGAGGGCGGGCGGATGCTCGGCCTCGACGTGACGCAGATCCCGCCGGATCAGGACCGCATCTATCGGAATCTCGACGTCGGCAATCCGATCATCGTGGTCGTCGGCCCCGGCGACTTCACGACCGACGGGCACTTCCTCGTCCTGACCGGGCACGACGGCGACAAGATCACGCTCAACGACCCGAACAGCCCCACAAACTCCCAAAAGAGCTGGGACTATGACACCCTTGCCGGACAGATCCAGAGCCTCTGGGTGCTGCGCCGCGCGGGCTGATAAAATGCAGCGCCATCTTCGGACGGCGCTGCTTTTTGCGCATTTCCGGGGTTGCGGCATACGCTCGGATGGGCGTATAATAGCGGCATCTGAGATTTTTGCGAAAAGAGGTTACAGGATGGAATACCGCCTGGAGCATGATACGATGGGTGAGGTGCGTGTGCCCGCCGATCGTTACTGGGGCGCGCAGACGCAGCGCAGCTTTGAAAATTTCCGCATCGGCACCGAGAAGATCCCGCCGGAGGTCATCCGCGCGTTTGCGGTCGTGAAGCTCGCGGCCGCGCGCGCCAATGCGCAGCTCGGCGTGCTCGACGCCCGCCGCGCCGGCGCGATCGAGACCGCCTGCCACGAGATCCTCGACGGCTCGCTCGACGGCAACTTCCCGCTCGCCGTCTGGCAGACCGGCAGCGGCACGCAGACGAATATGAATGTCAACGAGGTCATTGCCCACCGCGCCAATGAGCTGCTGGGCGAAAATCTCGTGCACCCGAACGACCACGTCAACTGCTCGCAGAGCTCGAACGACACGTTCCCGACGGCCATGCACGTGGCCGCGTGCGTCGCGCTCGAGGAGCAGGTCCTGCCGGCCATCGGCCGCCTGACGGCGACGCTCGACCGCCTGAGCGCGGAGTACCGCGATGTGGTCAAGATCGGCCGCACGCACCTGCAGGACGCCGTGCCGCTCACGCTCGGGCAGGAGATCAGCGGCTGGAGCGCCATGCTCGGCCACGACCGCGACATGATCGTGCAGGCCTGCCGCGCGCTGAGCGAGCTCGCCCTCGGCGGCACGGCTGTCGGCACCGGGCTCAACGCTCCGGCGGCGTTCGGCGATCTGGCGGCGGAGGAGATCTCCGAGCTGCTGGGCTACGCCTTCCTGTCGGCGCCGAACAAGTTCCACGCGCTCACGAGCAAGGACCAGATGGTGTTCGCGCACGGTGCGCTCAAGGCGCTGGCGGCCGACTTCATGAAGATCGCCAACGACGTGCGCTGGCTCGCTTCCGGCCCGCGCTGCGGCATCGGCGAGCTCATTATCCCGGCCAACGAGCCCGGCTCGTCCATCATGCCCGGCAAGGTCAACCCCACACAGTGCGAGGCCGTCACGATGGTGGCCGTGCAGGTCATGGGCAACGACACGGCCATCGGCATCGCGGCGTCGCAGGGCAACTTCCAGCTCAACGTGTTCCTGCCCGTGACGATCTATAACTTCCTGCAGTCGGCGCGTCTGCTCGCCGACGCCATGGATTCGTTCGAGGCCAACTGCGTGCGCGGCATCCGGCCGAATTACGACGTTATTCAGGCGCATCTGGACGCATCGCTCATGCTCGTCACGGCGCTCAACCCGCACATCGGCTACGAAAACGCCGCGAAGATCGCAAAGCACGCCCACGCCACCGGCCAGACGCTCAAGGCCGCGGCGGTGGAGCTCGGTCTGCTCACGGCTGAGGAGTTTGACGCCTGGGTGCGGCCCGAGGATATGGTGCACCCGAAACAGGAGGAGGCTTGACCATGGATTACGCGAAAGAATCGCTCCGGCTGCACGAGCAGTGGGGCGGCAAGATCGAAGTCAACACCCGCGTGCCGGTCTCCACGAAGGACGACCTGTCGCTCGCGTATACGCCCGGCGTGGCGCAGCCGTGTCTGGAGATCCAGCGCGACCCGGACAAGAGCTACACGCTCACGCGCCGGCATAACCTCTGCGCCGTCATCACGGACGGCTCGGCCGTGCTCGGCCTCGGCGATATCGGGCCCGAGGCGGGCATGCCCGTCATGGAGGGCAAGTGCGTGCTGTTCAAGGCGTTTGCGGACGTGGACGCCTTCCCGCTGTGCATCCGCACGAAGGACGTGGACGAGTTCGTGCGCACGGTGTATCTGCTCTCCGGCAGCTTCGGCGGCATCAATCTGGAGGACATCTCCGCGCCGCGCTGCTTTGAGATCGAGCGAAAGCTCAAGCAGCTGTGCGACATTCCGGTCTTTCATGACGACCAGCACGGCACGGCCATCATCACGCTCGCGGGCCTCACGAACGCCCTGCGCGTGGTCGGCAAGCGCCTTGAGGACGTGAAAATTGTCATGTCCGGCGCGGGCGCGGCAGCCATCTCCATCTGCAAGCTCCTGCTGCGCGCCGGCGCGCGCGATGTGACGCTCTGCGACCGCGTGGGCGCGATCTATGCCGGCCGGCCGGAGAACATGAACTGGATCAAGACCGAGATGGCCGAGGTCACGAACCTCCGCCGTCAGGCCGGCACGCTGGCCGATGTCGTCCGCGACGCGGACGTGTTCATCGGCGTGTCGCAGCCCGGCCTGCTGACCGGCGACATGGTGCGCACCATGCACCGCGACGCCATCGTTTTTGCCTGCGCCAACCCCACGCCGGAGATCTTCCCCGACGAGGCCAAGGCCGCGGGCGCGGCCGTCGTCAGCACCGGCCGCAGCGACTATCCGAACCAGATCAATAACGTGCTGGCCTTCCCGGGCATCTTCCGCGGCGCGTTCGACGTGCGCGCGTCCGACATCAACGAGCCCATGAAGCTCGCCGCCGCGCACGCGCTCTCGGCGCTCATCACGCCCGAGGAGCTGTGCGCCGACTATATCATCCCCAAGGCCTTTGACCCGCGCGTCGGCCCGGCCGTGGCCGCGGCGGTCGCGCAGGCCGCGCGCGAGAGCGGCGTCGAGCGCATCTGATCTTGAATTTTTCCCCCGCAAAGGAGACATCCTATGGATTCCTATGAAAAATCCCTGCAGACGCTGGAGCTGCCGTCCGTGCTGGCGCTGCTGGCGGCGCAGGCCGTGAGCGAAACGGCCCGCGCGCAGGCCATGGCCCTGCGCCCGAGCGGCGACCGCGCCGTGGTGGCGACCCGCCTCGGTGAGACGAGCGCCGCCGCGTCGATGATGGTCGTCAAGGGCAGCCCGTCGTTTTCCGGCGTGAAGGACGTGCGCGCGGCGCTGCAGCGCGCGGACATGGGCGGCGCGCTCAACACGCGCGAGCTGCTGGACATTGCAGGCGTGCTGCAGGCGGCGCGCTGCGTGCGCAGCTACGGCACCGGCGAGCGGCAGGACAAGACGAGTATCGACTACCTCTTCAGCGCCCTGCAGGCCAACCGCTTTCTGGAGGAGAAGATCTTCACCTCCATCACCGGCGAGGACGAGATCGCCGACAGCGCGTCGAGCGAGCTGGCGTCCATCCGCCGGCTGATCCGCGCCGCGAGCGCGCGCGTACACGACGCACTGCAGAAGATCATCTCCTCACCGAGCTACGCCAAGGCGCTGCAGGAGCCGATCATCACCATGCGTTCCGAGCGCTACGTGGTGCCGGTCAAGGCGGAGCACAAGGGCGCCGTGCCCGGCCTCGTACACGATGTGTCGGCCTCCGGCGCGACGCTGTTCATCGAGCCGATGGCAGCCGTGAAGGCGAACAACGAGCTGCGGGAGCTGCGCGCACGCGAAAAGACGGAGATCGAGCGCATCCTCGCCGAGCTCTCGGCCGAGTGCGCCGCGCATCGGGAGGATATCTCGAGCGACTTTGACGTGCTCGTGCGTCTCGACCTCATTTTCGCCAAGGCGAAGCTTGCCTACCAGCTCGACGCGATCGCGCCGGAGCTGACGGATAAGCACCTGCAGCTGCGCCGCGCGCGCCATCCGCTCCTGCCGAAGGACACCGCCGTGCCGATCGATGTGGCGCTCGGCGGCGAGTTTGACACGCTCGTCATCACCGGCCCGAACACCGGCGGCAAGACCGTCACGCTCAAGACCATCGGCCTGCTTGCCGCCATGACGCAGTGCGGCCTGCACATCCCGTGCGCCGACGGCAGCGCCATGCCGGTGTTCGACGAGATCATGGCCGACATCGGCGATGAGCAGAGCATCGAGCAGTCGCTGTCCACCTTCTCGGCGCACATGACAAACACCGTGCGCATGCTCAAGGAGTGTGACGACCGGTCGCTGCTGCTGTTTGACGAGCTCGGCGCCGGCACGGACCCGACCGAGGGTGCGGCACTGGCCATCGCCATCATCGAGCACGCACGCAAGTGCGGCGCGCTCATTGCGGCCACGACACATTATACGGAGCTGAAAGTCTACGCCACGACGCAGCCCGGCGTCATGAACGCCTCATGCGAGTTTGACGTGGATTCCCTGCGCCCGACGTACCATCTGCTCATCGGCATCCCCGGCAAGTCCAATGCCTTTGCCATCTCCGAGCGGCTTGGCCTGCCGGAGGAGATCATCAGCGACGCGCGCAGCCGTGTCAGCACCGAGAGCGCGAGCATGGAGGCCACCATCGAGAAGCTCGAGCAGGTGCGCCAGCTCATGGAGCGCGACCGCGCCGAGGCGGCGCGCCAGCTGCGCGAAGCGGAGGAAAACCGCCGCAAGTCCGAGCGCCTGAAGGCGGAGCTCTCCGTCCGGCTGGAAAAGGCGGACGAGAAGGCCCGCCGTGACGCCGAGCGCATCATCGGCGATGCGCGCCGGACGGCGGACGAGGTGATGCGCGAGCTCGACGCGCTGCGCAAGATGGAAAAAACGGACGCCGACCACCACCGCGCCAACGACGCGCGCGCCGCCCTGCGCCGCAAGCTGAACGTGGCCGAGGATGCGGCCGCCGCCGCGGCGCACCCGCAGGTGCAGGAGGAAAAAGTCTCCGCCCGCCCGGTGCGCGTGGGCGACACCGTGCAGCTGCGCAAGATGGGCGACATCAAAGCGACGGTCACGGCCATCTCCGCCGACCGGACGCTGAGCCTGCGCGCGGGCATCATGAACGTGACGGCCAAGGAGCAGGACGTGTACCTGCTCGAAAACGAAAAGCCCGAGGCGCAGAAGTTCGCCGCCGCGCACGCGGCCAGCCTGCGTAATGTGGCCGCCGAGTCGGAGATCGACCTGCGCGGCATGGACACGATGGAGGCCGTCGCCGCGACCGAGCGCTTTCTTGACAACGCCGTCATGGCCAAGCTCGAGAAGGTCACCATCATCCACGGCAAGGGCACCGGCGCGCTGCGCGCCGCCGTGCAGCAGTCGCTGCGCAAAAACAAGGCTGTCAAGTCCTACCGGCTCGGCCGCTACGGCGAGGGTGAGAGCGGCGTGACCGTTGTCGAACTGAAATAAAAACGGAAAAACCCTGCGAAAAAACGCTGTGCAAAGCAACAAAAAAGCGAAAATCGGTTGACGATGCCGGGCGTTTTTGATAAGATGATACACGCATAATAGTGCATAAGGAGTGGAGAAAATGATCACGAAAGAAGCAGTCATCAACAACCTGGAGGGACTCCATGCACGGCCTGCGGTCTTTTTTATCCAGAAGGCGAACGAATTCAAGAGCAGCATCTGGATCGAAAAAGACGAGAGACGCGTTAACGCCAAGAGCCTTCTCGGCGTCTTGTCGCTTGGCATCGTGAAGGGCTCGACGATTACCCTCGTGGCGGACGGCGCCGACGAGCAGGAAGCGATCGATACCCTGACCGCGCTGATCAATTCCGATTTTTCAGAGTGATCCCAACAACATGAAACCGAAACAGGGGCGTGTCATCAGCACGCCCCTGTTTTCCTGACCGCAGATTTTTTTCGGCATCGCAGGAGTAAGCTATGGAAAAACTCCGACCCGAACAACTGCGCGAAAAGGCCAATATGCTCCCGCTGCTGCCGGGCGTGTACATCATGCTCGACGAGCACGGCGAGGTCATCTACATCGGCAAGGCGAAAGCGCTCAAAAACCGCGTCACGAGCTATTTTCGCGGCGAGCACCTGCCGAAGGTGGCGGCCATGGTCGCGCACGTTGCGGATTTCAATGTCATTGTCGTGCAGTCCGAGTTTGAGGCGCTCGTGCTCGAAAACTCGCTCATCAAGCTGCACAAACCCAAATACAACATCCTGCTCAAGGACGACAAGGGCTACCCCTTCGTGCGTCTGGACGTGACACAGCCGTACCCGACGTTCTCACTCGTCAACCGCACGGAGAAGGACGGTGCAAAGTACTTCGGCCCCTACGGCGGCCGGAGCATGACGGCAGAGATCATTGACACCGTGTGCAAAACGCTGCGCCTGCCGACGTGCACGCGGAAATTTCCGCGCGACATCGGCCGCGCCCGCCCGTGCCTGAATTACCACATGGGCACCTGCGCAGGCTACTGCCTGAAGGACGTCACGCGCGCGGAGTATCTCAAGGCCATTCGCGAGGCGGAGATGATCCTTGACGGCCGCACGGCGGAGCTCACGGCCGAGCTGACCGAGCAGATGCAGGCCGCGGCCGACGCGCTGCGGTTTGAATACGCGGCGTCGCTGCGCGACCGGCTGCGTGCCATCCAGGGCCTGCAGAACCATCAGCGCGTCATCGCCACGGCCTATTCCGACACGGACGCCGTCGGCTTTCAGCGCGGGGCCAAGTGCTGCTTTACCGTGCTGCACTTTACGGACGGCAACCTCACGGGCAAGGACAAGTCGTTTCTCGATGAGCCGATGGAGCCGGACGGCGAGGCGCTCGCCGCGCTCGTGCAGCAGTATTATGAGGGCCGCGGCGCCTATCCGCGGCAGGTGCTGCTGCCGTGCGCGCTTGAGGGGCAGGATGCGCTCGAGCGGCTGCTCACCGAGGCGGCGGGGCACAAGGTCGCGCTCGCCGTGCCGCAGCGCGGCGACAAGTGCCGCCTGACGGAAATGGCGGCGAACAACGCGCGCGAGGAGATCCTCATCGCGACGACGAAGGCGCAGCGCAGCCTCAAAACGCTCGAATGGCTCCAGCGCGCGCTGGAGCTCGACGCGCCGCCCGAGCGCATCGAGGCGTTCGACATCTCCAACCTCGGCGATACCGGCATCGTCGCCGGCATGACCGTGTTCCAGCACGGGCGGCCGCGCAAGTCGGACTACCGGAAGTTCCGCATCCGCACGACGGACGGGCAGAACGACTACGGGTCCATGCACGAGGCGGTCACGCGCCGCTTTCAGCACTATGTGGACGGCGACCCGGGCTTTTGCCCGCTGCCGGACCTGCTGCTCATCGACGGCGGCGCGGAGCACGCGGCGGTCGCACAGGCGGTGCTCGACGGCTTCGGGCTGCAGGTGCCGGTGTTCGGCATGGTCAAGGACGACCGCCACCGCACGCGCGCACTCATCACGCCCGGCGGGCATGAGATCGGCATTGCCGCCAACCCCGCGGTGTTCGCCTTCGTCGGCACCATTCAGGAGGAGACGCACCGCTTTTCCATCGACTATCAGCGCCGGCTGCGGCGCGAGAGCCTCTCGTCCGAGCTCGATCAGATCCCCGGTGTGGGCGAGAAGCGGCGCAGCGCACTGCTCAAGGCCTTCCGCAGCGTCAAGGCCATCCGCGCGGCTTCGTATGAGGAGCTGTGCGCGGCCGTTCCGGCGGGCGTCGCCCGCGCGGTCTACGACCACTATCACCCGAAAGGAGAACCGCCATGCGCGTGATCACAGGCACGGCCCGCGGCCGCAGGCTGCGCGAGCCGGAGGGGATGGCTACCCGTCCCACGACCGATAACGTCAAGGAATCCATGTTCAACCTCATCCAGTTCGACATCGAGGGCCGGCGCGTGCTCGACCTCTTTGCCGGCACGGGCCAGCTCGGCATCGAGGCGCTCAGCCGCGGTGCGCGCAGCGCCGTGTTCGTCGATGAGAGCCGCGCCGCCGTGCAGCTCGTGCGCGCCAATCTCGCGCTCTGCCGCCTGCAGGGCGACGTGGTGCAGGGCGAGTCGCTCGGCTACCTGCGCACGTGCGGGAAATTCGACCTTATCTTTCTCGATCCGCCGTATGATACGGGATTGCTTGACAAAGCACTTGAAAATGTTGTACAGTTTGACATATTAGCTGAGGGTGGTATAATCGTGTGTGAAAGCCGCCGCGAAAAGGTGCTCCCGCAGCTCCAGCCGCCGTATCATCTGCTCACCGAGCGCAATTACGGCAAGATCAAGCTCACGCTTTACGGAAAGGGAACCCACGCATGAAAACAGCGATCTACCCCGGCAGCTTTGACCCCATTACCCTTGGCCACCTGAACATCATCCGCCGCGCATCCGGCATTTTCGACCGCGTCGTCGTGTGCATCATGCCCAACGCCGGCAAACTGCACCCCATGTTTACCCGCGAGGAGCGCGTGGCGCTCGCGCGCCGCGTCGTCAGCCGCTTTCCCAATGTGGAGGTGGACACGTTCGACGGCCTGCTCGCCGAATACGCCAAGACTTTCCCGGAGGGCGCGGTGATCGTCAAGGGCCTGCGCGCGAACACGGACTTTGAAAACGAGTTTCAGATGGCGCTCATCAACAAAAAGATCAATCCCGAGCTGGACACCATGTTCCTGACGGCCAGTCAGAAATATACGTTCCTCAGCTCGTCGGTCGTCAAGGAACTTGCGGGCTACGGCGCGGATCTGACGCCGTTTTTGCCGTGCGAGATCATTGAAGACGTGCACGAACGCGCGACGCGCGGCGTGTGACCCGATTCAGACAATTTTTCACCGGCTATGCCGGAACACGCTTTGGGAGGAAACAAAATGGACAACGAAGTCATGGAACTCATTGACCAGCTTTATACCATGGTGTCGGAGGCATGGGGCGTGCCGCTCGGCAACGAAAAGTGCATCGTCGAGCGCGACCAGGTCCTCGAGATCCTCGATGAGATCAAGACCGCCATGCCGGTGGAGCTTTCCGAGGCAAAGCGTCTGGTCTCCGCCCGCGACGAATTCATCAACAACGCCAAGCGCGAGGCCGAGGGCATCCGCAATCAGGCGGAGGAGCGCGCCCGCGCGCTCGTGGACGATCAGGAGATCGTGCGCATCGCCAAGGCCCGCAGCAACGAAATGCTCGCCTCCACGCAGGCCAAGGCCGACGCGCTGCGCCGTGCCTCGAGCCAGTTCTGCGATGAGGCGCTGCGCCGCACGGAGGAGGCCATCTCCGCCGCGCTCGGCAATGTGCAGCAGGCGCACGCCGCGTTTCAGGGCATTGCCGGCAGCACGGCTGCACCGGCAGCTGCCGCCGCGCCCGCCGCTGCCCCCGCGGCCAGACAGCCGGAGATCCGCTTCGAGGGCGAGGAGACCCCGGACGAGGAAGTCAACTGACTGCCGCTTAACCGTATATCCGTATATCCGCACCGCCGCCGGCTTGTCCGGCGGCGGTTTTGCGTTTTGCCGAAATTTTTCCCCGCCGAGGGCGCGTTGGACGCTTCCGGCGGGGATCTTTTTGCACAGCGGTGGCACATCTTGTGCCGCCGTTTTCCTTTTTTCGGCGAAAAGCGCAAAGGATTGTGACCGGGAAAACCACAGTCGGATTGACAGAATTGTCGGAATTTGCAAGAAAAAGGCGGGAATTTCTCCTTGCAATTTCCCTGACCTGCCTCTATAATGAGGATTGCACGTGGGGAGAAGTGGTTTAAAAAACTACGATAGCCCATAAACGTGGCGTGAAAGTGCAGGATTTCGGCGAAGGGGGGATGCAGTATGACCGGTATCTATCAGCACACGCTGGACGCAAAAGGTCGTCTGTTCATCCCGGCCAAGCTCCGCGAAGAGCTCGGCGATACGTTCTATGTGACGGTCTCGCCCGAGATGTGCCTGTCGGCCTACAGCCAGGAAAACTGGAAGGTGATCTCCGAGAAGGCCGCCGCCATGACCAATTTGCAGCAGCGCAAGGTGCGCCCGCTGTTCGCGTATGCGGCTCGCTGCGATCTCGACGGGCAGGGACGTATCCTCCTGCCGCAGCACCTGCGCGACTTTGCCGGCCTGACCAAGAGTGTTACCGTGGTCGGCAGCAACAACCATGCGGAATTCTGGGACAGCACTCGCTGGAATGAAATCTGCCCGCTCGAGGCGCTGCCGGAGAACATCGCCGCCGTCATGGAGGAGCTGGATTTCTGATGGAAGCCGGACATATTCCCGTGCTGCTGCACGAATGTATCGAGAACCTGAATATCCGCCCCGACGGCGTCTACGTGGACGGCACGCTCGGCATGGGCGGCCACTCCGAGCAGATCGCCGGCCGTCTGACGACCGGAACGCTCATCGGCATCGACCGCGACGAGACGGCGATCGCGCGCGCCGGCGCGCGGCTGGCCCCGTTTGGGGACCGTGTGCGGCTCGTGCACGGCAACTTCCGCGACACAGCCGCCATTCTCGACCGCCTCGGCATCGACGCCGTGGACGGCATGCTCTTTGACCTCGGCGTTTCCTCGCCGCAGCTCGATGAGACGCAGCGCGGCTTTTCCTACATGCACGACGCGCCGCTCGACATGCGCATGGATGCGACCAGCGGCCTGAGCGCGTGGAACGTCGTCAATGAGTGGCCGGAGAGCGAGCTCAAACGCATTTTGTATGAATACGGCGAGGAGCGCTATGCGCCCCGCATTGCCGGGGCGATCGTGCGCGCCCGGGCGCAGCAGCCGATCACGACCACGCTGGAGCTGGTCGATGTGATCCGCTCGGCCATGCCGGGCGCGGCGCTGCGCGAAAAACAGCATCCCGCCAAGCGCAGTTTTCAGGCGATCCGCATCGCCGTGAACGACGAGCTGGCGGCGGTGCGTGAGATGATGGACACCGCGCCGGACAAGCTCCGTATCGGCGGACGGCTGTGCGTCATCAGCTTTCATTCCCTCGAGGACCGGATCGTTAAGACCGGCATCGCCCGGCGGGAGCACGGCTGCACCTGCCCGCGTGAGGCGCCGGTGTGTACCTGCGGCTTTGTGCAGACGCTGCGCAGCGTCTCTCGCAAGCCGATCCTGCCCGGCGAGGAAGAACTGGAGTGTAACCCACGCGCCCGCAGCGCGAAACTTCGTGTCGCGGAGCGTGTCTGAGAAAGGAACCGGTCATGGCATCTCCTGATTCGAGAAAACGGAATACTACCGCGCGCATGGACGGCAACGCGGCGTATGATCTGCGCAGCACGGCTGCGGAGGAGTACCTGTACAGTACCGCTCCGGTAGATCTGCCGCACGCGCCCCGGCCGACGGAGACCGTCGTCCCGGAGTCGGTTCCCACCCCTAAGCAGGCGATCGCCCCGATGGCCGTGCTCGGCTTTGCCATTGCCGCCGTGCTGCTCGTTATCTCGCTCGTTGCGCGCGTGCAGCTCTCGCAGGCGTCGGCACAGGTGTCGGCGCTGGAGGATCAGTATACCCAGCTGCAGGAGGATCAGACGCGCCTGCGCATCGACTATGAGAGCGCGTTCAACCTCACGGAGATCGAGGATTATGCCATCCACGAGCTCGGCATGCAGAAGCCGCGCAGCGACCAGCTCTATTATATCAGCAGCAGTGATGCCACGGATACGGCGGTGGTCCTGGACCAGAACGCGGCCGAGCCGCTGAGCCTCGCCGACCGCCTCGGCGATTTCTTCTCTTCCATTGTGGAATATTTTCGATGAGCCAGCCTGTATGATAGAACTATCCCCGCAGGAACAAGGAGACAGACATGGCGAATGAAACTTCCGGGCGCCGGGACAACCGCGTGCCTTTTCGTGCGAGTACCAAAACACCGAATATCATGATGCTCCGCCGCACACGCTTCCTTTTGATTGTGTGCGGCATCCTTGCATTTGCTGTCCTTGGCATCAAGCTGTTCAATGTCATGATCGTACACCATGAGGAGTACGAAAAAATGGCGATCGACCAGCAGGTACGCGAGACGGAGATCACGGCCTCGCGCGGCGCGATCTATGACACGAACGGCAAGATTCTGGCCATGAACGCCTCGGTCGATACGATCTTTATCAGCCCGGCCGAGATCGCCAATAACAAGGAGGACCCGCAGCTGATCGCACGCGAACTTTCCGAGATTCTCGACGTCGATTATAACAAGATCCTGGCCATGACGAAGAATACCAACCGCTGGTATGAGGTCGTCAAGCGCAAGGTTGAGCCGGACGTGTCGGAAAAGGTGCGAGCGTTCAAGAAGGACAACAATCTCACCGGCGTGAAGATCGAGCCGGACACGAAGCGCTACTATCCTTACGGCAATCTGGCCGCGCACGTCATCGGCTTCGTCGGGCAGGACAACAAGGGACTCTACGGTCTCGAGCAGCGCTATGACAGCTACCTGACCGGCAGCGCCGGCCGCATCATCCGCGCGACGGATAACCGCGGCACGGATATGCTCTTTGTCAACTACGAGGATTACTACGACGAGACGAAGGGCAACGACATGAACCTGACCATCGACGCCACCATCCAGTATTACCTCGAAAAGCACCTGCAGCAGGCGGTCGAGGACTACGACGTGCAAAACGGCGCGGCGGCCATCGCCATGGACCCCAACAGCGGCGCCATCCTCGGCATGGTCTCGCTCGGCAACTTTGACCTCAACGATTATCAGAAGGTCAGCGACAAGGATCAGGAGGCCATCGACGCCGAGACCAACCCCGACAAGAAGGCCGAAATGCTCTCCGCCGCGCAGACAAAGCAGTGGCGCAACAAAGCCCTGTCGGACACCTACGAGCCCGGCTCAACGTTCAAGATCATCACGCTGGCCATGGCGCTCGAAGAGGGCGTGGTCAATGAAAATTCGTCGTTTTACTGCGGTGGCAGCACGAACGTGCTCGGCCGTACCGATCCCCTCAAGTGCTGGAAAACGACCGGTCACGGCAGCCAGAACCTCACGCAGGCCATCCAGCACTCGTGCAACGTGGCGCTCGTGCAGATCGGCCAGCTCATCGGCGCGCGCACGTTCTACAAGTACGCCGAGGCGTTCGGCTTCCTGAACCTGACCAATAACGTGGACAGCAACCTCACGGCCAAGACCGGCATCGACATGTCCGGCGAGAGCGGCAGCATCTGGTGGAGCCAGAACACGTTCTATGATACGGAGAACCTCTCCCAGCTCGCGGCGGCCTCCTTCGGCCAGACGTTTACGATCACGCCGCTGCAGCTCATCACGGCGGTCAGCGCCTGCGTCAACGGCGGCTATCTCATGAAGCCGTATGTTGTCAAGAGCATCGTCAACGGCGACGGGGAAGCGGTCGTGTCCAATTCGCCGACCGTGGTGCGCCAGGTCGTGAGCGAGCAGACGAGCGCCACCGTGCGCCAGATCCTGGAGCAGGTCGTCGGCGATCCCGTCGACGGCACCGGCAAGAACGCCTACGTCGCCGGCTACCGCATCGGCGGCAAGACCGGCACGTCGGAAAAGGTCGCGCAGGACGCGGCCGGCGGCGCGAAGGAGTACATCGTCTCGTTCATCGGCTTCGCCCCGGCGGACGACCCGCAGATCGTCATCCTCGTGCTGCTCGACACGCCGAGCAGCAGCACCGGCATCTACATCAGCGGCGGCCAGATGGCCGCGCCCACCGTCGGCAAAATGATGGCGGACATCCTGCCGTACCTCGGCGTGGAGCCGTCGTATTCCGAGACGGAAAAGACGCACATGGATAAGACCGTGCCGAACGTGACCGGCCTGTCCGTCGAGCAGGCGAAGGCCGCGCTCGCGGAGCTCGGCCTGCAGGCGCGCGTCTATGGCGACGGCGGCACCGTCACGGCGCAGCTGCCGGGCAGCGGCGCGGTCGTGGCCAACGGCAGCACCATCCTGCTCTATGCCGGTAAGGAGCCCTCCGGCGACAAGGAGACCATGCCTGACCTGACCAACCTGAGTTATGAGACGGCCCGCGACCGCATGGCCGCGCTGGGCCTGTATATCAAGACCAACAGCTCCATCACGGACACCGCCTCCCAGAAGATCTCCGGGCAGGCCGTGGCCGCCGGGACCGAGCTCAATCACGGCACGGTCGTGGAGGTCACGCTCGTGACGACCGATTCGGGCATGTTGGGCCGATACTGACGATCAACGGAGGTACCTTTATGAAACTCAAGCGACTGCTGTCCGTTCTGGACGTGTGCGAATGCACTGCCGATCCGGAACTGGACATCCGGGATATCAGCTTTGACTCGCGCACCACGCAGCCCGGCGACCTGTTTGCCGCCGTCTGCGGGTATGAGTCCGACGGGCACCGGTTCATCGGTGCGGCAGCCGACCGCGGCGCTGCCGTCGTGCTCTGCCAGAAGCAGCCGGAGGTGGATATTCCGTATATCCTCGTGGCCGACAGCCGTCTTGCGCTCTCGCGCATCTGCTGCGAATTTTTTGATAACCCGTCGCGCGAGCTGACCATGATCGGCGTGACCGGCACGAACGGCAAGACCACCGTCACCACGCTCATCAAGCACATGCTCGAGCAGTGCCTGCACACGAAGGTCGGTCTCATCGGCACGAACGCGAACGTCATCGGCGACGAGGTGCTGCACACCGAGCACACCACGCCCGACGCCTACGAGCTGCAAAAGCTCCTGCGCCGGATGGTCGACGCCGGCTGCACGCACGCGGTCATGGAGGTGTCGTCCCATTCGCTGGTGCTGCACCGCGTGGAGGGCATCCGATTTCAGGTGGGCATCTTCACGAACCTGACGCAGGACCATCTGGACTTCCACAAGACCATGGAGGCCTACGCCGAGGCCAAGGCGCTGCTGTTTGCGCAGAGCGATGTCGGCATCGTCAATGCTGACGACGAGTGGGCGCACGTCATGCTCGAGCGCGCCAAGTGCCCGATGCACACGTACTCCGCCAAGCGCAACGATGCCGACCTCGTGGCCAAGGACATCCGCCTGAGCGCGTCGGGCGTGCGCTTTGTCGCCATGCGCGGCGACGCGATCGCGCGCATGCGCCTCGGCATCCCCGGCATGTTCTCGGTCTACAATGCGCTGAGCGTCATTGCCTGCGCCTGCGCGCTCGGCATATCGCTGGATGCCTGTGCCGCCGCGCTCGACACGGCAAAGCCCGTCAAGGGCCGCGCCGAGGTGCTCGAGACCGACGGAGATTATACCATTCTCATCGACTACGCCGTCACGCCCGACGCCATCGACAACATCCTCACGACGGTGCGCGAGTTTGCGCCCGCGCGGCTCGTGTTCCTCTTTGGCTGCGGCGGCGACCGCGACCGCGGCAAGCGCCCAAAGATGGGCCGCATCGCGGGCCAGAAGGCGGACTTTGTCATCGTCACGAGCGACAACCCGCGCACGGAGGACCCGGAGGCGATCATCGCCGACATCCTCCCCGGCCTCAAGGAGACGCGCACGCCCTATGTCGTGCGGCCCGACCGGCGCGAAGCCATCGCCTACGCGATCGAGAACCACTGCCCCGGCGATGTCATCATCCTCTGCGGCAAGGGCCATGAGGATTACCAGATCATCGGCAAGACGAAAGTGCACATGGACGAGCGCGAGATCGTCGCCGAAATACTCGAGAATAGGAAGAGAGAGAAATGACGCTGAAGCTGATACTGGCGTTCGTCATCGCGTTTGCGGTGTCGGCCGTCGTTGGATTTTTCCTGGTCCCGTATCTCAAACGCATCAAGGCGGGACAGAGCATCAAGGAAAACGGCCCCACGTGGCACATGTCCAAGCAGGGCACGCCCACCATGGGCGGGCTGATGTTCATCGCCGCGATCGCGGTCGTGTGCCTGTCGGTCGGTTTTGAATGCATGGCCGAGGGCGAATACGGCCACCTGTTTTGTCTGGCGTTCGCGCTCGTGTTCGGCGCGATCGGCTTTCTGGACGATTATGAAAAGCTCAAAAAGAAGCAGAATCTCGGCCTGACGGCCGGCAAAAAAATGCTGCTGCAGCTGGCGGCGGCCGTGGCGTTCATTTTCCTCATGCGCCGCTTCGGCTATGTCGCGCTTGACAGCCTGTACATCCCGTTTTGGAACAAGACGGTGCCGATCTCCGAACCGCTGTATGTCATCTTTGCGGCCTTCGTCATCGTCGGCACGGTCAACTCCGTGAACCTCACCGACGGCGTGGACGGTCTCGCCGCGAGCACGACGATGCCGGTGTGCATCTTCTTTGCCGTCATCTCCATCCTCTGGGGCGAGCGGTTTTTGTCCCTCGGCGTGTTTGCCTCCGGCATTGCCGGCGGCCTGCTGGGCTTTTTGATTTATAACTTCCACCCGGCGAAGGTGTTCATGGGCGACACGGGCTCGCTCTTTCTCGGCGGCGCGGTCGCGGCGCTGGCCTTTGCCTACGATATGCCGCTCATCCTCGTGACGCTCGGCATTATGTACATCATCGAGGCCCTGTCGGACATCATTCAGGTCGGCTACTTCAAGCTCACGCACGGTAAGCGCGTGTTCAAGATGTCCCCGTTCCACCACCATCTCGAGATGGGCGGCTGGACGGGCCACAAGTGGAAAGAAACGCAGATCGTGGCGCTGTTTGCCGGCGTGACGGTGCTGTTTGCAGTTTTGTCGTTCATCGGCGTGTTCCACCGCTTCGGCGTGTGATCAGCGCGCCGCGGTGCAGGGAGGTGCTTGCATGAATATTTCCGATCTGAGACTTCCCGCGCGCCGCTCGGGCGCGGCCGCCGGGCCGCAGCGCGGCAGCTTTGACCTGCCGTTTTTCGTGCTCACGCTGCTGCTGCTGACGATCGGTGTCATCATGGTGCTCTCGTCGAGCTTTGCCCGCGCCTATGCGCAGGAGAAATCGCCCACGTATTACTTCGTGCGTCAGGCGGCTTTCGCCGTGGCTGGCGTCGTGGCCATGATCTTTTTGTCCAAAGTGCGCATGGCGACTTATCGCCGGTGGTCGCTGGTGCTGCTGGGCGTGAGCATTTTCCTGCTCGCCGTTGTCTGGATCCCGCACATCGGCACCAAGACCAACGGTGCGCGCCGGTGGCTGAGTCTCGGCTTCACGACGTTTCAGCCGTCGGAGATCGCGAAGATCGCGGTTGTGCTGTTTTTCTCCAGTATGATCTGTACGTACAAGGAGCAGATGCAGACGTTCCGCTACGGTGTTGTGCCGTTCATGGTCGTCACGGTCGTCGTCGTCGGCCTGCTGATGCTCGAGCCGCACCTGTCGGCGTCCATCATCATCATGGCGCTTGCGATCGTGATGATGTTCGTCGGCGGCATCAAGCTCTCGTACCTGCTCGTCGGCATGGGCAGCGCGGGCGCGCTGCTGCTTTTCGCCGCCAAATTCGTGCCCTATGTGCACAAGCGCATCGTGTCCTGGCGCGACCCGTTTGCCGATACCAGCGAGGCCGGCTACCAGATCGTGCAGTCGCTGTATTCCATCGGCTCGGGCGGCTTTCTCGGCCTCGGCCTCGGCCAGAGCCGGCAGAAGTATCTCTATCTGCCCGAGGAACACAATGACTACATCTTTTCCATCGTCTGTGAGGAGCTCGGCTATGTCGGCGCCATTGCGATCCTGATCCTGTTCGCGCTGCTCATCTGCCGCGGCTACTGGATCGCCGCGCACTCGCCCGACCGCTACAGCTTCCTTGTCGGCGTCGGCATCACGACGCTACTGTCGATCCAGGTGTTTTTGAACATCGCGGTCGTCACGAATCTCATCCCCTGCACGGGCATCTCGCTGCCGTTTTTCAGCTACGGCGGCACGGCGCTGCTCATGCAGCTCGGGGAGATGGGCATCATCCTGAGCATTTCGCGCGACATTCCGACGAAGAAAGCGCGCTAGTATCCGGCTTTGTAAAGTATATCCGGCAGCCCGCGGCGGCCTTCGGCGCGGACTGCCCGATTTCCGCTTTTTGATCCTGGGAGGCATTGCTATGAACTTTCTCTTTACCTGCGGCGGTACCGCAGGCCACATCAACCCCGCGCTCGCGGTCGCGGGCGTCCTGCGCGACCGGATGCCCGACTGCGGCATCCTCTTCGTCGGCGCCAACGGCAAGATGGAGACCGACCTCGTCCCGCGTGCGGGCTACGACATCGTGACCGTGGAGGTCACGAACATCCACCGCAGCCTCAAGCCGGCGGAGATCGCGTACAACTTCCGCTCGCTGCACAATGTGCGGCAGGCGACGAAGGACGCACGCAAGATCATCGAGGACTTTCAGCCCGACATCGCCATCGGCACCGGCGGCTACGTCTGCTACCCCGTGCTCAAGGCGGCGGCGCAGCTCGGCATCCCGACCATCGTGCATGAGTCCAACGCCGTGCCCGGCCTGACGACGAAGATGCTCGCCGGCGCGGTCGACCGCATCCTTGTCGGCTTCGAGGAGAGCAAGCAGCACTACAGCGAGCAGGAAAAGGTCGTCGTCACCGGCACGCCGGTGCGCGGCGCGTTCACGGCCTGCTCCAAGGCGGAGGCCAAGCGTCAGCTCGGGCTCGACCCGGACAAGCCGCTGGTCGTGTCGGTCTGGGGCTCGCTCGGTGCGTCGTACATGAACGAGGTCATGACGGCGTTCATCACGCGCGCCGCCGTCACGGACGCGCCGTTCACGCTCATCCATTCGGCGGGGCGCAACGGCTATGAGAAGATGCACACGGCCCTGCTCGAAAAGTGCCCGGTCGATCTCGCCGCGCACGGCATGGACGTGCGGCCGTATATTTACGACATGCCGCTCGTGATGGACGCGGCCGATCTCGTGCTCTGCCGCGCGGGCGCGTCCACGCTCGCGGAGCTCACGTGCATCGGCAAGCCCGCGGTGCTCATCCCGTCGCCGAACGTCACGAACAACCACCAGGAGCGCAACGCGCGCGTGCTCGAGCACGCCGGCGGGGCCAAGGTGCTGCTCGAGGGCGCGTTCACGGCGGACGATCTGTATAACCTCGTCAGCGACCTGCTTTCAGACCCCGCGCAGCTTGCGCAGATGGCGGAGAATATGCGCGCCGCCGGCGTTGCCGACGCTGCCGAGCGCATTGCCGATCTGGTGCTGAAGCTGGCCGACCGGCACGCAAAATGACAATCTCGCGTTTCTCTGCATAGGATGGCATGAATTTGCTGTGCGGAGGAAAGATTATGAGCATATGGCACATTTACGGCGGAAACAGACTGACCGGGAGCACCCAGGTGCAGGGCGCCAAGAATGCGGTGCTGCCGATCATGGCGGCATCCGTGCTTGCCGGCAGTGAGACGGTTCTGCACAACGTGCCCGACCTGAAGGACGTGACGATCACGCTGCGCATCCTGCGCCATCTCGGCTGCACGGCGGAGCGCGACGGGGACACGGTGCGCATCGATTCCCGCGGCATGAACCGCGACTTTATCCCGCACGATCTCATGCGGGAGCTGCGCTCCTCGGTCATTTTTCTCGGCGCGATCCTCACGCGCTTCGGGACGGCGAGCCTGTCCATGCCGGGCGGGTGCGAGCTCGGCCCGCGGCCGGTGAACCTGCATCTCGACGCGCTGCGCGCGCTCGGTGCGGAGGTCACGGAGCGCGGCGGCGACATCGTCTGCAGCGCGCACGATCTGAAGGGGCGGCGCATCCTGCTGCCGTTTCCGAGCGTCGGCGCGACGGAAAACGCCATGCTGGCCGCCTGCGCGGCGGCAGGGGAGACGGTCATCTGCAACGCCGCGCGCGAGCCGGAGATCCTCGACCTGCAGTGCTACCTGCGCAAGCTGGGCGCACAGATCTCCGGCGCCGGCACGTCGACGGTCACGGTCAGCGGCTTCCGGCCGCAGCCGTTTGTGGAGCATACGATCATGCCGGACCGCATCGTCGCAGCGACGATTTTGTGCGCCGGAGCCGCCTGCGGCGGTGATGTGGAGTTGCAGGGCGTCGACCCGAACCACTTTCTGACCGTTCTGGACTCGCTTTCCGAGGCGGGGTGTGCTATAATCAAAACGGCGTCCACCGTGCGCCTGACATCGACCGGGCGGCTCACGGCGCCGCGGCCCGTCGTCACGCAGCCGTATCCGGGCTTCCCCACGGATGCGCAGCCGCCGCTCATGGCTGCCTGCCTGAAGGCAAAGGGCACCACGGTGTTCACCGAAAATATCTTCACCAACCGTTATCGTCATGCCGAGGAGTTCCGGCGCCTGGGCGCAGCCGTCAGCATCGAGGGGCGCGTGGCGTATGTCACCGGCGTCGACCGGCTCACCGGCGCTCCGCTCACGTCGAGCGACCTGCGCGGCGGCGCGGCCATGATCGTGGCCGGCCTCTCCGCCGAGGGCGAGACCGAGATCCTCGACAACGGCTATATCAACCGCGGCTATGACCGCTTCGATGCGTGCCTGTCGGCGCTTGGCGCCGACGTGCGCTGTGTCCCGCCGCAGTGAAAGGAATCACCAGCCTATGAAACAATCGAAGCAGCCCGGGCCGCGCCGTGCGCGCCGGCCCCGCCGCCCGTCCGGCGGCCGGGGCAGGTCGCTGCTGCAGCCGCTGATCTTTCTGCTGATCTGCGCGGCGCTCGTCCTGGGCATGAGCGTATTTTTCCGTGTCGCAAAGGTCGAGGTGGTGGGCAACTCCATCTACACGGCCGAGGAGGTCGTCGAGGCTTCCGGCATCGGCACGGGCGACAATCTGTTTTTCATCAACCGCTTCTCGGCGGCCAGCCGCATCTTCAGCAAGCTGCCGTATGTGGACAAAGCGAAGGTCACGCGCGCGCTGCCCAACCGCGTCACGATCACGATCCAGGAGAGCAGCGCCATGGCCTATGTGCAGGCGGACGACGGCTACTGGGTCGTGGACCAGAACTGCAAGCTGCTCAAGTCCGTCACGGAGAGCGAGCTGACCGGCCTTGCCCGGGTCGACGGCATCACGCCGGTCGAGCCGAAGGTCGGCGAGGTGCTCAAGGCCGGCGAGGCCGACGCGCCGAAGGTCACGTATCTCGCGGCGATCCTCGGCCAGCTGCTCACGCGCGACATGGCGTCCAAGGTCACGGTCATCGACCTGTCGGATGCCTCCAACCCCGGTTTTACCTATGACGGGCGGTTCACGGTGCGCCTCGGCGCGAATGAAAATGTCGAGTACAAATTCGGCATGCTGCAAAGCGCGGTTTCCCAGCTCACGGGCAGCGACACCGGCACCATCGACCTGTCGATCGACAAACGCGCGCATTTCAGCCCCGGCTGATTGTTCACAAAAAAAGATTGACCTGATAAGGAAAACGATATAAAATGGGAAAGAATAAGAACAAACAGAAGCGAAACCCGCCAAAAAACGGCTCCCAGAGCGCGCACGCGCCGGCTGCCGATACAAATAGAAACAACAGGGAGGAACCGAATATGTCCTTTGCTACCGAGTCCGGTCCGGAAAATGTCGTCACCATCAAGGTCGTTGGCGTCGGCGGGGCCGGCAACAACGTCGTAAACCGCATGGTTAAGTCCGGCACTCAGGGAATTGAGTACGTGGCTGTCAATACAGATAAGCAGGCTCTGGCCGTCTCCAGCGCGGATCAGAAGATCCAGATCGGCGAGAAGCTGACCCATGGTCAGGGCGCCGGCAGCGATCCCGACGTCGGCAAGCGCAGCGCCGAGGAGAGCCGCAACAACATCGCCAAGAGCCTGGAAAATGCGGACATGGTCTTCATCACCGCCGGCATGGGCGGCGGCACCGGCACGGGCGCAGCGCCCACGATCGCGGACATCGCCCGCGAGGCCGGCATCCTGACCGTCGGCGTCGTCACCAAGCCCTTCAAGTTCGAGGGCAAGCGCCGCATGGATCAGGCCATGGTCGGCATCAACGAGCTGCTGGGCAAGGTCGACTCCCTGCTCATCATCCCGAACGACCGGCTGAAGTTCGCCACCGACCAGAAGGTCACGCTGGCCAACGCCTTCGAGATCGCGGACGATGTTCTGCGTCAGGCCGTCGTGAGCATCTCGGACCTCATTAAGAACACCGGCTTCATCAACCTCGACTTTGCGGACGTCACCTGCGTCATGAAGGACGCCGGCTTCGCCCACATGGGCGTCGGCCGCGCCGCCGGCAAGGGCAAGGCGGAGGACGCCGCCCGCATGGCCGTGGCCAGCCCGCTTATGGAGACGTCCATCAACGGCGCGCGCGGTGTGCTCATCAACATCACCGGCTCCGAGGATATGGGCCTGGAGGATGTCGAGACGGCCGCCAACCTCGTGCAGGAGGCCGCACACCCGGACGCCAACATCATCTTCGGCGCGAGCTTCGATCCCTCGCTCGACGACGAGATCCGCGTGTCCGTCATCGC
>CAKTNQ010000008.1:0-60113 GCA_934589185.1 uncultured Oscillospiraceae bacterium
GTGTTCTTACATTGTTTAATTTACAAGGTACACGCCGCTGTGCCTCTCGGCGACAGCTTGTTTATACTACCACACGCGGTTCGCTTTGTCAAGAACTTTTTTCAAACTTTTTTCGGAAGTTTGTTTTGTTCTTGGCGTTCCCCGCGAGCGCTTTGCTAATATACCACCCAAACCGACGGCTGTCAACAACTTTTTTCGCATTTTCGTAAAAAATTTTTTACCCATTTTTCAGGCACTAAATATTGTGGTTTTTTCCGGTTATACTACGCAATATGCAAACCAACTTCTTTCACCGCGGCACCGATGACGGGCCACACCCGCGCCCGCAGCCGCAGTATGACGTGCCGGTCACGGCGGGCGAACTGAAAAAAATATTTTCCGACTGCGATGATTTTGAGGCGCGCACCGTGCGCATCGGCCTCGAGAGCCGCCTGACGGTGACCGTCTGCTGGCTCGACGGCGTGGTCTCGGCGGGCGACGTGTCCACGGACGTGCTGCGGCCGCTGACAGAGGGCGGCCGCCTGGCGGACATCGCCTCCACGCGCGAGGCGGTGCACCGGATCGAGCAGGGCGCGGTCTACAGCTGCTCGACGCGCACGCGCGCGGAGATGGATGACGTAGTATCCGACCTGACCAACGGCTCGGTCGCGCTCGTGTTCGACGCGCAGCGCAAGGCCGTCACGTTCGAGGTGCGCACGTCAAACGTGCGCGCGGTGTCGGAGCCGACGATCGAAAAATCCGTCAGCGGCTCCAAGGACGCCTTTGTCGAGACGCTGCGCATCAACACCTCGCTCGTGCGGCGCAAGCTGCACACTCCGGCGCTGAAGCTGCAGCAGACGGTCGTCGGCCGGCAGTCGGAGACGACGGTGGCGGTGCTGTACGTGGACAGCATCGCCGACCCTGCGCGCGTGCAGCGCATCCTCGACAAGCTCGACACCATCGACGAGCAGGCGCTGCTCGGCCGCGGCGATCTGGAGCCGTATCTGACGCAGCGGCCGCGCGCGCTGCTGCCGCAGCTCGGCCAGACGGAGCGCCCGGACAAGTTCGCCGGTGCGCTGCTCGACGGCTGCGTGGGTCTGCTGGTGGACGGGCTGCCGATGGGCTACCTGCTGCCGACGACGTTCCGGCTGCTGATGCACGCACCGGAGGACGAATCGCACCACTATCTGCTGGCCTCGGCGCTGATCGTGCTGCGGTACTTCGCACTGGCGATCTCACTGACCTTCCCGGCGCTGTATGTGGCCGTGGCGATGTACCACCAGGAGATGATCCCGGCGAAGCTGCTGCTGTCGGTCATTCAGGCCAAGCAGCAGGTGCCGTTTTCGGTGCCGACGATCATTTTGTTCATGCTCATCGCCTTCGAGCTGCTGCAGGAGGCCGGGCTGCGGCTGCCGAACTCGATCGGTCAGACGGTGTCGATCATCGGGGCGCTGCTCGTGGGCCAGTCGGCCGTGGACGCGAAGGTGGTCAGCCCGGTGGCGATCATCGTCGTGGCGCTGACGGGCATCGCGGGCTACACGCTGCCGAATCGGGAGCTGAGCAACGCCGTGCGGCTGCTGCGGCTGGTGCTGGTGCTGGCGGCGGCGCTGGCGGGATTGTTCGGTATTCTGGCAGTGCTGGGGCTGGTCGTCTGGTATCTGTGCACGATCGACAGCGACGGCGTGGCGTATATGGCCCCGTTCGTGGACAGCGAACGGCCGACGATCTTCCGCACGCTGCTGCGCCGGCCGCAGCCGGACGAAAAATTCCGTCCGCCGGAATACGGCAGCCCCAACCGCCGGCGGCAGAGATAGGGCACACTATTATAATATAAGGAGGGATGGTCCATGCGGCGCAGACGGGCGCTGGCGCTGCTGCTGGCAGCGGGCATGCTGTGCAGCGGCTGCAGCACCGGCGCGATCTCGAGCAATTACCGCGCGGTCGAGGATCTGGAGCTGATCCAGACGATCGGCGTGGACCGCGCGCCGGAGGGCGTGTGTCTGAGCGCAGCAACAGGCAAAACGGGCGAGGGAGAGGCGCCGAAGCGCATGACGCAGTCGGGTGTGTCGATGCTCGCTGCGCTCGGCCAGCTGCAGGACCGCGCGCCGAGCGCGGAACTGTTTTACGCGCAGACGAGCTATCTGCTCCTTGGCGAGGAGGCAGCCGCCGCGGGCGGGCTCGCGCCGCTGCTGGACTTCATCGCGCGCGACCCGAATATGCGCCTGAGCGCGCCGCTGTTCATCGTGCGTGGCGGCACAGCGCAGCAGGCAGTCATGGAGACGGGCGACGACAAGACCGACGTGACGGAGGCGCTCGCCGCGCTGGAAAAGGATATCACGCTCGACGGCACGAGCCACGCCTACTCCTGCACGGACATCGCCCGCGCGCTCGCGGGCAGCGGCTGCGCCGTGGTGGGCGCCGTGGCGTGCGTGCGCACGCCGGAGAGCGAGGGCGGCAAGCTGGCGCTCGCCCCGGCGGGGTACGCAGTCTTCCGCGACGGGGACTATGTCGGCAGCATCGAGCCGGAGACGGCGCGCGGAGCCAGCATGCTCCTCGGTGCGGCCGAGCACGGCGCCGTCGCCGTCACGGACCGCGACGGCGCCACCGTCATGCTCACGCTCGACACGTGCAAGACGGACTTTCGCCCGGTGTGGGACGGCGACGACGCGCTCGCGCGCGTGGACGTGACGCTGAAGCTGCGCGCGGGCATCGCCGAGCTGCGCGTGCCGCGCCGGATCACGGCGCGGGAATATCAGGACGAGCTCAACGCAGCGCTCGCCGCACTTGTGACCGGCTGGGCGGAGGACGTGATCGCCGCGTCGCAGGCGCTGAGCGCGGACTTTCTCGGCGTGGGGCAGGCGCTCGCCATCGGCGGCGGGCGCAGATGGGCCGCCATCCGCGGCGACTGGCCGGCGGTCTGGCAGAGCGTGCCGGTGCGCGTGACGGTCAGCGCCGACGTGGGCCGGACATTCGACCTGCGCGACGGCATCGACACATCGGGAGGCGGGACATGACGGGACTACAACTCACGCGGCGGCAGTACTACGCGCTGTGCACAATGGTGCTGCTCTCGCCGCTGCTGCATCTCGTGCCGCGCAAGACGACCGCGGAGGCCGGCTGCGGCGGCTGGCTGTGCGCGCTGGCGGCGCTGGTGCCGCTGCTGCTGTTCGCGTGGATGCTCGAGGGCATTCTGCACCGCGGGCGGCCGGGCGAGGGCATCGGCGAGATCACGCTGCGCGCGCTCGGCCCGGTCGCGGGGCGCGTGCTGCTGGGCGTCTATGCGCTGTGGTTTCTGCTCTACAGCGCGTTTGCGCTGCGCATCGGGGCAGAGCGGTTCATCGAGGCGGTGTTCCCGCTGAGCCGGCCGTGGCCGTTCGTGGTGACGATCCTGGTCATGGCGGTCTGCGGCGCGCTCGGGAGCACGAAGGCGCTCTTTCGCGCCTCGGAAATCTTTCTGCCGCTGCTGATGCTCGTGCTGGCGCTGGTGCTGGTGTTCGCGGTACCGGGGCTGGGCGTGAAAAATCTGCTGCCCGTAACGGCGCAGGAGCTCCCCGGCGTTGCGCGCAGCGGGCTGACGGTGTTCGGCATCGGGGCAGCGGTGCTGTTTTTCAGCGCGTTCACCGGCGGGCGCACGCCGCCCGCACCCGGGCGGGGGCGCGCGGCTGTGTGGTGGTGCGTGCGCATCTGCGTGCTCGTGACGCTGCTGAGCGCGTTCACGATCGGGATTCTCGGCGCGGAGCTGACGGCGAAGCTCAACCACCCGTTTTTCACCATGCTGCGCAACGTGAGCCTGTTTCACGCGGTCGAGCGCTTCGGCGCGCTCGTGATCGGGCTGTGGGTGCTGCCGGACTTTGTGCTCGTGTCGATGCTGCTGACGCTGGCGGTCAACTGTCTGCGCGCGGCGTGTTCGCGCGACGGGCGGCTGTTCGCGCAGAAAAACCCGCCCGCGCTCGTGCTCCTGTGCGCGGCGGCAGCCGGGGTGAGCGCGCTGTTTCTGGCGCAGAACGCGTTTGAGACCGACGAGCTGCAGACAAACATCGTGCCGATCGTGAACATCGTTCTGCTGGGCGTCGGCACGGTCGGAATGTATCTGGTCGGCCGGGCGCGCGGGAAAATTTAAGTGCAAAACCGCCCTGCCGGGCCTCCGGCAGGGCGGTTTTTGATTACATGAAGTGCTTACGGAGCGAGGCGGTCGCGCCAGCGGGCGGTGAGCCGCTCGAGCTCCTCGGCAAAGGCGCTCAGCCCCTTGTTCGGGCAGCCGGCGCAGCGGCGCACGAGGGCCGTGAGCTCGCCGAGCGCGCGCTGCAGCCGCGCGTAGGCCGGGCTCTCGCGGCGCTTGCCGGCGGCAGCAGCCTGGCGCGCCTCGTCGCGCCGGATGGGCCGCGGCGGAGCCACGTAGGTATAGGCCCCTGCGGCAAGGTCGAACTCGCTGCCGCTGTAGGGCGCGTCCGCGTCATAGCCGTAGTCATCACGCAGGCAGACGGCGAACGCCGTGCAGGCATCGTCATCGCCGTGGTTGACGAACACGTGCGCGGGCTTTTGCGCCATGGCGTTGATCCAGCCCAGCAGCCCCTGCTTATCCGCGTGGCCGCTCACGCCTGGCAGGACGGTGATCTCCGCGTGCACGGCGATCTCATCGCCGAAGATCTTCACGCTCTCGGCGCCGTCGTGCAGCTTGCGCCCGAGTGTGCCGACCGCCTGATAGCCCACGAACAGCACCGTGCACTCCGGCCGCCAGAGGTTATATTTCAAATGGTGCCGGATGCGGCCGGCGTCGCACATGCCGCTCGAGGAGAGGATGACCTTCGGCGTCTTGTCGTTGTTGAGCGCCATGGAGTCCTCTTTCGTGACGGCGGTATGCAGGTCGTCAAAATACAGCGGGTTGACGCCGCTGCGGATGAGCGCGCAGGCCTCGTCGTCGAGAAAGCTCGTGTCCGTCTGCAGGAAAACGCGCGTGGCCTCGTTGGCGAGCGGGCTGTCGACATACACGGGGAAGTGCGGGTGGCCGTGCACCATGCCGGCGTCCTTGATCTGACGGATAAAATACAGCAGCTCCTGCGTGCGGCCGACGGCGAACGACGGGATGATGACGTTGCCGCCGCGGTCGAGCGTGCGCTGGATGCAGTCGGCCAGCGCGGCCAGATAATCCACGCGCGGGCCGTGGCTGCGGTCGCCGTAAGTCGACTCGATGAGCACGTAGTCCGCGCCCGAGACGGTCTGCGGGTCGCGGATGATGGGCTGGTCGGTGTTGCCGATGTCGCCGGAAAAGACGATCTTCTTTTCCGTGCCGCCCTCGGTGAGCCACGCCTCGATGCACGCGCTGCCGAGCAGGTGGCCGACATCCGTGAAGCGGATGATGATGTTTTCCCCGACCTGAATGCGCTTGCCGTAGCCGCACGGGCGCAGCAGACGCAGCAGCCCCTCCACATCCTCGAGCGTATACAGCGGCTCGGGCGCCGGCTGCCCGGCGCGGGCGGCCTTGCGCCCCTTCCACTCGGCCTCGGACATCTGGATGTGCGCCGCGTCACGCAGCATGATGCCGCACAGGTCGCACGTCGCCTCCGTGGCGTAAACCGTGCCGCGAAAGCCCTGCTTATACAGCAGCGGCAGATGGCCGGTGTGGTCCATGTGCGCGTGCGTGACGAGCACAAACTCGATCTGCGCCGCCGGGACGGGGATGGCGATGTTCTCAAACAGGTCCCGCCCCTGCTCCATGCCGCAGTCGATCAGGCCGTAGTGTCCGTCGATCTCGAGCAGGGTGCAGCTGCCGGTCACCTCGTGGTCGGCGCGGATAAATGTCAGCTTCATGGGCTCGCTCCCTTCCGGTTTTCTTTCCCTGATTTTAACACATCCGCACGGGGAGCGCAACCGCGGCGCGAAAAGTTCACAAACAGCACCATACCCCGGCGGGGTTCTTCGTCCCGCCGGGGTATGGCATTGGTTATTCACTTTCGAGCCGCAGCAGGGCCTCGCGGTAGCGCAGCGTGACCCGGTCGCTCCACGCGCTCCAGCAGGCGATCGCCTCGGGCACACATCCGTCCGTCAGTCCGTCAAGCACCGCGCGGTAGACCCTGCACAGCTCCTGCATATCGAGCGTGTAGGCCACCATGTAGTACGCCACGTGCGCAAGCTCGCGCGACGAGCGCAGCAGGACGCGGAAGATCATGTTGTCCGACTCGGCAAACATGCACACCAGAAACTGATTGACCAGGTCCAGAAATTCCGGCTTGTCCTTCTCGCCGTCCGGTGCGTAGGCGATGGCCTCCATCCGCTCGAGCAGCCCGTACAGGTGCCGCATCTGCTCCGTTTTGGGGTTGCGGCCCATCCAGCGGAACCAGCCGAGCGCGACCATTTCGCGCAGCTCCAAAAACGCATCCACTAGCTCCGGCTTCGGCTTGCCGCCGTGCGTCATGATGGCGGCCAGCGTCTCCAGGTTTGCCTGCTCCCAGTAGTGCGCGACATAGGTCGCATGCCGCGGCACGACGGTCAAAAACCCCAGCCGCTCCAGCTCCTGCAGGCCGAGATGGACATTCGTCTTGCGCAGGCCGTACTGCTCGGCCAGCTCGCTCTCCGTCGGCAGCCGGTCGCCCGGGCTGCGCTTCCCGCTGAGGATCTCCTTGAGCATCCGGTCAAGAAATCGTTCCCGCTCCGAGCCGTTTCCCGTATCCTTCTCTTTCATAACCATTTGTGTTCCCCCCTAGATGCACGCATTGTATTGCATTTTCAGCTCCGTGTAAAGAGAAATTTACGGATCTTTTGGTTTTTTCTCGTAACTGTACAACAAACGGGACTCTCCGGCATCGGAGAGCCCCGTTCCCTTTGAAATACCTAGATTTTTAACAATCATGGGCAGGCCGCAAAGCCGATGGCCAGCAGCGTCTGCGCGAGGATGTACGTGAGCATGACGACGAAATTCTGCTTCGCGGGCTCGGCCTTCTTGGCGAAGAGCATATCGCACAGCACGCCGTCGGACGCGAGGAAGAACGTCGCGCCGAAAAACGCCACGAGCTTGCCCCACCAGAACGCCGTCAGCAGCGGCAGGATGAGGCTCACGCTCAGCACACAAAGCATGAGCATATACGCCAGCGCCAGCGGACGCAGCGCGCTGGGAATGTTTTTGCGGCTGCCGGTATACACGAACGCGGCACCGGCGGCATAGATCACGCAGACCACGACGATCCAGATCCAGCTGATGCGGATGACATAGTGCGTGTAGATAAAGATCAGGTAGCACACGTGGCCCAGGAAGAACGACGACGTGCCGAGCACAAAGAACTTCTTCTTGAGCGGCCAGAGCAGAAACAGATCGCCCAGGCAGCCAAACAGCAGGCCGGCGACCACCCAAAGCGACGGCATGCGGGCAAAGGCGAGGTAGGCCAGCGCAACGACCGGCATCAGCGCGACCTTGGTCGGCTTGCGCAGGTCGTCATCGCCGCGCCAGCAGCTGATGAGGTGCACGATGGCGAGCACCGCCAGGGACACCGGGAACACCCATTGTAATACGATCATCTTATCCCATCCTATCTCCAATCAGAATGTGTTCGGAATCCGCGCAAGTTTACATCTCGTTCATTGACACGGTATTCCGATGCAATTATAATAGATTTGGAAGTTTATCGTCAATGATTATTGGCAATATTTTAATACTTAATATGCTTGAAGGTGTCCGTTCATGCTTTATTACCTGCTGCTCATTCCCGCCGTGCTCAGCACAGCGTGGATTTATTTTTTATCCCCCGCGCTGAGCTACTGGTGGCTGCTGCCGATCCTGATCGGCTGCTTCGCGGCAGCGAATCTCGTGTACGTGCTGCTGATGTTCGTCTGTTCGTGGTTCGCCGGGCCGAACAAAATGTATACGCACATCAGCCCGTTTTACCACGCGCTGACCATGGCGCTCGACGGGTGGATCCTCGCGCTCTGCCGCGTGAAGATCCACGTCACGGGCCTCGAAAAGGTGCCGACGGACACGGAATACCTGTTCGTGAGCAACCACCGCTCCAACTTTGACCCCATGGTGCAGTGGTGGGTGCTGCGGCGCTGGCGGCTGGCGTTCGTGTCCAAGCCGTCGAACATGCGCAAGTTCGTCATCGGCCCGTTCGTGCGCCGGTGCTGCTTCCTGCCGATCGACCGCGAGAACGCGCGCAACGCCCTGACCACGATCAACGCCGCGGCCGACCTCATCCGCGCGCATACGTGCTCGTTTGCCATCTATCCCGAGGGCACGCGCAGCAAAAGCGGCGAGCTGCTGCCCTGGCACGCCGGCTCGCTCAAAATCGCGCAGAAGGCCAATGTGCCCATCGTCGTTGCGACGATCGAGGGCACGGAGCGCATCGCGCACAACGTCCCCTGGCGGCGCACGCACGTGTACCTGCGCATCCGCGAGGTCATCCCGGCCGAGACCGTCAAGGCCACCAAGACGAACGACCTCACCAAAGGCATCCGCTGCAAAATGCTCGCCGAACTGGGCAAATAATCCTGAAATGGAAAGCATTTCCCTCGTCCGCACACTTGCGGGCGAGGATTTTTTATACAGCTAAGATAATGTGTCACATTTTTATCAGAAATGTTGAAATTTGTCGAAATACGTCCTATAATACAAGCTGCCCTCAAAGACCACAGACAGGAGGTTTTTTTGCAATGACAACCCACAAAAACACAACCCGAATTCTTGCCGTGCTGCTGGCCGTCCTGCTGCTCGGCCAGCTCGCCGCGTTCCAGATCCCGGCCTTCGCCGCGGACGCAGTGCCGGACGTGCACAACGGCGCAGCCTACATCCCCGACGACGCGGATGTCAATGATCTGCTCAGCCAGACGCTGCTGAGCAACTACAATGACGTCGGCCGTCAGGAATGGGAGTACAAGGCGGCCAGCGCGCTGTCCGACAGCGCGGTCAAATGGGTGCCGGTGACCGGCACCACCGTGCGCAGCGACTCCGTGCTCTCTCTGTTCAGCACGAGCTATCCCGCGCTCGACAGCCAGTCCCCCGCGCAGGACTATGCCGTGCGCCTGAAGGGCACGACCGAGGTCTACACGTTCACGAAGCTGGCGCAGCCAGCTGCGGACACCGAGACACCGGACGACACGCCGGCGCAGACGCCGGACGACACGCCCGATGCGCCGGAGACCTCCGGCGAGACCATCGCGCTCAACATCCCCTACACGGCGAACGGCGCCATTGACTTCACCGCACTGCGCGCCGCCATCGTCGCCGCCGCGCTGCCCGATGCGGACGCCGCATCCGTGACCGTGACGCAGCAGCACAAAGGTGCCTTCAAAACCTATTGGGTCGCCCTCGAGGGCGGCTGGGCCGGTCTTACGAAGGTCTCTGCCGTCAGTGCGGGCACCTATGAAATGAAGCTCACCACGAACGGCTCGGACACCATCGTCACCGTGACGCTGACCGACGCGCGCAAGGACGCGCAGATCGTGCTCAAGGAGGGCGTGTCCGTCACCTACACGAAGGACGCTGCCGCCATGCGCACGCAGATCCTCGACAAGCTCGTCGACTGGTCGCAGACCACCGTGAGCAAGGAGGACGCAGCCCAGAGCATGGTCATCGAATATAAGACCAAAGGCTACCTGCCGAACACAAGCACGAACGAACTCTCCCCGGAACTCTGGTTCCCGATCGAGGGCGGCAGTGCGAGCGTCTGGCCCCTCACCTACACCGCGTCGAGCATCGGCGCCGGTGAAAACCAGCAGGTGCGCGCGAGCTTCCCGGCCACGGCGGACTACCACGGCTGTGACGCAGTCGAGGGCACGCTCACGGTCGACAAGGCCAATGTGCGCGTCAAGGTGCAGGCGGCCGCCATCTCCGCCGGTGAGACCCTGACCACGCAGCAGTATGTGACCACGAACCCCGAGGACACCTTCGCCATCTTCAAGGTCTACAGCGGCGTGACGAGCAACATCTCCGGTATCGTCTACGTGCAGCTCCCGGAGAGTATGGTGTCCAAGGAAGCACTGGAAGTGCTCAACCCGATCTTTAAGCTCGCCACCGGCAAGACGCTCACCGAAGCACTGCAGAACGGCACGACCGTCGGTGAACTGCGTACATTCCTGAAGGACAATCAAAAATTGCTCGACACTGCGGCCAATGCGCTGAAGTTCTTCGGCGTGGATATCACTGCGTTCACGAAGCTGGTTGACACGCTCAACAGTCTGCCCAGCGTGTTTGACAGCACGCGCGTGGCCTTCGGCTCGCCGAACCGCGCAGGCATGTACCTCGTGACGGCCATCGCCTCGAACCCGAACTATAAGACCGGCGTCGGCACCGGCGTGCTCATCGTGAAGATGCACACCTCCGGCGCGAGCCTGAGCTGGAACAACGACCAGACGACCTACGCCGCCAGTGAACTCAAGGCCGATACCCTCAATGCCACGCTCATGCGCGGTGACAGCGCCGCCGACAATCAGGACGGCGTACACTACTGCTACGTCGGCTTCACGGCCGCGCACAAGCTGTATGTCAGCAGCAAGGCGCCCACCGAGGCCGGCACCTACCGCCAGACCGCCTATATCTTCGGCGGCAACGACATGGCAAAGCCCATCTCCCGAACCGTGACGATCACGGCGGACTAAGCCGCACCAAAACGCAAAAAAGCTCCCGGAGCAGCGCTCCGGGAGCTTTTTGCTATGGATTTAATGGCTGTCGGCCATGCGGTAGCCGACGCCGACCTCCGTGAAGATATACTGCGGCTCGACCGGGTTCGGCTCGATCTTGCGGCGGATGTTCGCCATGTGTACGCGCAGGAGCTTGTTGTCCCCGCCGACGCCGGGGCCCCAGAGCTCCTTCATCATGGACTTGTAGGTGAGCACCTGCCCGGCGTGCCGGCCGAGCAGCGCCACGATCTTGTACTCGTTCGGCGTCAGGTGCGTGTCCTCGCCGGCGAGAAAGACGCGGTGCTTGTTGTAGTCGATGCACAGGTCGCCGACGCGGTACTCCCCCGTCATGGCCAGAGCGTCGCTCGTGCCGTCGGTGCGCGTGTGACGCAGCGCCGTGCGGATGCGCGCGAGCAGCTCCACCGTGCCGAAGGGCTTGGTCAAGTAGTCGTCGGCGCCCATGTCGAGTGCGGCCGCCTTGTCGATCTCCGCGCTGCGGGCCGAGATGATGATGATCGGCATCCGGCTCCAGGCGCGGACGGAGCGGATGATCTCGCTGCCGTCCATATCCGGCAGGCCGAGATCCAGCAGCAGCAGGTCCGGGCAGTGCGAAGCGATCATCTCCAGCGCAGTCTTACCGTCGGGCGCGAGCAATGTGTCATACCCGTGTGAACGCAGGGCCGCCTGCAGGTATTTGCTGATGCCGGGATCGTCCTCGACGATGATGATTTTATCACGGATCATGTGTTCGACTCCTCCTCCGCCGGCAGCCAGAAGCGGAACTCCGCGCCGCCGTCGATCTTGTTTCTTGCATAAATCTCGCCGCCGTGCGCGCGCACGATCGCGCGGCAGACGCTCAGGCCGATGCCCATGTGGCGGCTGCGGTCGGACGCCTCCACCGCGCCGAGCGGCAGATACCCGTCAAAGAGCACGCCGAGCAGCTGCGGCGGGATGCCGTCGCCGTTGTCGGCCACGGTCAGCCAGACGCGGCGGGCATCTTTGCGGATCTCGATGAAGATCTCCGTTGCCGACGGGCTGTGCTTGGCGACGTTCTCCAGGAGGTTTAACAGCACCTGCTCGATGAGCGTAGCGTCCATCGGCACGAGCAGGATCTCCTCCGGCTTCGAGACCGTGATGGGGATATCGGTACCGCAGTTTTTGCGAAAGCGCCGGATCGCGCTGCCGACGATCTCCTCGACGACCTCGTCCGATTTCTCAATCACGACACCCTCATCGCAAAAGCGCGTGACGGACAGGATATTCTCCGACAGGTGCAGCAGCCACTGCGCGTTCTGGTGGATCTCCTCGACCATGCCGCGCCCCTCGTCCGTGAGCGTCTCGTTTTCCTCCACGGTCGCGCTCAGGCCCATGATGGCCGTCAGCGGCGTGCGGATATCGTGCGACACGCTGCGCAGAAGATTGGCGCGCATGCGGTCCCGTTCCGCCTCGTAGCGCAGCTGCTCCTGCCGCTTGATCTGCGTCGTGAGCGTGCTCACGAGCACGCTCACGACCAGCATGACCGTGAACGTCAGCGGATAGCCGTCGATCGTCAGGTTGAATTCATGAAACGGGTAGGTAAACAGGTAGTTCACGCACACCACGCTGACGGCCGCCGCCAGGACCCCGGGCCAATACCCGGTGGTAAAGCGCGAGACAAGTACCACCGCCAGAATAAACACGGACGTGGCAAACGGATTGTTGTCATCATAGCAGACGGACAGCAGCTCGCACACGGCGACGGCACAGCCCATGATGAAGATGAACACGAGCGTATCGCGCAGCCATTGCGGCAGGCGCTTGCTTGCTTTCTGCATAAGCATCCCTCTTTCCGGACAGCCGTCTTGGCTCCACTGTCAGCATAGCACATTGTCTGTCCAAACGCGACGGTCTTTGCAGCCTCAGGCACATTCTTTTCCGCCTTCTTAACGGCTGCGCAGCGTTTGGGCCGCTGTTTTCCGGAAACTTAGCGCATAGATTCCTTATAATGAAGTAACTTCACAGATCCCGTCCGGAGCACGGGCGAGACATCGGGGGAAAGGGGGGCAGTCACATGATCTTTGCAGCAGTTGGCGGCGGTATGATCATTACCTGCGGCGCGTTTGTGTGGTACATCCTCAAGCGCTGATGCGCGCCACCGCGTCGAGGGAGAAAAAACGGAAAACAGAAGTGATGATCGAGATCTATCACGACAAAGGCCAGCCGGAAGCGATTTCCGGCTGGCCTTTGTCGTGTATTTTCTTGCTCAGCGGACGATCGCCTTCGTGCACAGCCAGTCGCACCAGTCGAGGTCATACTTGGCGTAGACATGGGTGCTGTCGCCGCTGGCGTCGGCGCGCAGGTTGCCGTTTTCGTCGTCGAAGAGCTCATTGATGTCGATGTAGAAGATCGTCTTGCCGTCGGCGAGCGCGGCGAGCTTTTCATTGAGCTGATTGATGCGGGGGTTATTGAACGTCGCATCCGTGCTCGAGCGCGAGGGGCCGACGTGCAGGTTCGCCTCGACATAGATGATGGCGTCCGGCTGCGCGGCGCGCACGCTGTCAACGAGTGAGGAGAACTTGGCCGTGATGTCGTCCAGATTGTTGCCGAGCTCGTTGATGCCGAGCATGATGTAGACCTTGCCGAACGTCTTCTGGCTCAGCAGCTGCGGCAGCGTGACGGTGCCGACGTTTTTCACGGCAATGGCCTTCGTCTGCGCAACGTAGACGTTCAGGCCGACATCGGCGAAATACGTCGCGTTTTTCAGACTGCCGTATTCGGCGATGCCGACGGTGCGCGAGTCGCCGATGAAGAGCGCATCGTCAAAATACGAGGCGTCCACGGTCGTGAACTGCAGCGGCGTCGGCTCCGGTGTGGGCGTCGGCTCGGCCGTTTCCTCCGGCGCCGCCGTGACGGCCGCGGCCGGCTGCTTGCCGACACTGCTGCGGTCGATCAGGCCGCGGATGAGAAACGGCGCCGCCGCAATGGCGGCCACCAGCAGCAGGATGAGAAAATGTTGCGGTTTGATGCGTTTCATACGTCAGCGCTCCTTAAAATCGGAAGTACATAAAGGGATCGTTCATGCCCTTGCTCAGGCAGAACAGGCACAGCCAGAACAGCACGGCCAGAATGACCGCCCCGGCCCACGTGCCCTTGAGCCGGCGGTACACATACGCCGGCAGCGATGTCGAGCACAGCAGGCCCAGCACGAGGAACGCCCCGTAGGTCTTGCCGTACTTGAGAAAATCGAGCGGGTAGGCCGCCGCGTGCGAAAACAGCGGCAGCAGACGGCCGAAATACGCGCCGAGCTGCCCGAGGTCCGACACGGAGAACACCGCCCACGACAGCGGGATGAGCACGAGCATGTACAGATGCCCGAGCACCGGCCAGCGGTCGAGGTATTTCTTGAGCCAGAGCTTTTCGACCGTGAGGATTCCAAACAGGCCCAGACCCCAGAGCAGGAAGTTCAGGTGCGCGCCGTGCCAGAGCCCGGTCGCGAGCCAGACGACCAGCAGATTGAAGATCATGCGCCTGCGGCTGCAGTGGCTGCCGCCGAGCGGGAAATACAGATACTCGCGGAACCATGTGCCCAGCGTGATGTGCCACCGGCGCCAGAACTCCGTCATGCTCAGCGCGAGATACGGGCAGCGGAAGTTCTCCGGCAGGTGGAAGCCGAGCATCCGGCCGATGCCGATGGCCATGAGCGAGTAGCCCCAGAAGTCAAAATAGAGCTGGAACGAATACGCGAACGCGGCCATCCACGCCAGCGGCGTCGAGAGGCTCTCAAAGCCGATCGTGGTCACATCGCTCCAGAGGCCGCCGAGCTGGTTGGCGAGCAGGATCTTGAGCGCCATGCCGAACACGAACAGCTTCAGCCCGTCAACCGCCTGCCGCAGCGACACATCGCGCGCGCCGAACTCCGGCTGCAGCTGCGCGTAGCTCGCGATCGGGCCGGAGACGAGCTTCGGGAACATGGTCAGGTACGTGCCGAACGTGAGCAGCGAGCGCTCCGGCGCGACCGTGCCGCGGTAGACATCGATGAGATAGCCGCCGGCGGAAAACGTGTAAAAGCTGATGCCGACCGGCAGCGCCCAGCGCAGCAGCGGCACGGCCGCCTTGCCGCCGGACACGAGCCCGAGCACGCCGTTGACGCCGGTGAGCAGAAAGTTGAGGTATTTAAATAGGAACAGCCACAGGAAATTGTAGCACAAGCCAATGATGAGCCACAGCTTTGCGCGCGGCTTGTCGCGCGTGATGGCAAAACCCAGCCCGTAGTTGACCAGCACAGATGCGGCCAGCAGCGCAAAATACGCCCACTGACCGTCCAGCCCGATGATATAAAACACACAGCTCCCCACCAGCAGCACGGCATTGCGCGCGCCGGCCGGGCGCGACGGTGTCAGATAATACACCAGCAGAAACGCCGGAAAGAAGCAAAACAAAAACGACAGGCTGCTGAAAACCACGAACCCTATCCTCCTGAACCCTCGACAAACCCGCAAAAACAAAAAAATTTCGCATGAAAAGGTTAACATAAATTTCGGCGTTTGTGTGCGTTTTCCGACAAAAAAACTGCACAAACTTTCTGCCCGGAATTTGGTGGTTTTCGTGGGTGTTGCCGCGTGGGCGGAAATGCGCGGCAGAAAAAGAAATATCTCCGGCGCCTGTGCGTTCAGGCGCCGGAGATGCTTCTCTTTTCTCAATATCCGATGGGACGGGATGTCTGCGTGTCAGCTCAGGAGCACTTCGTCGGACTCGACCTGCGTGCCCGCCACCTCGGCGAACTTTTCGAGCAGGTCCTGCTTCGTGAGCTTCTTTTTCTCCTCACCCTCGATATCGAGGATGATGTGGCCCTCGTTCATCATGATGAGGCGGTTGCCATGCACGATGGCGTCTTTCATGTTGTGGGTAATCATCATGGCGGTGAGCTGGTTCTCGCGCACGATGCGGTCCGACAGCTCGAGCACCTTGGCCGCCGTCGCGGGGTCGAGCGCCGCGGTGTGCTCGTCGAGCAGGAGCAGCTTCGGCTTCTGCAGGGAAGCCATGAGCAGCGTCAGCGCCTGGCGCTGGCCGCCGGAGAGCAGGCCGACCTTCGCCGTCATGCGGTCCTCAAGGCCGAGGCCAAAGCTCTTGAGCTTTTCATGATATTCCTCGCGCTCCGCCTTCGTGACGCCCCAGCGCAGCGTGCGCTTCTTGCCGCGGCGCGCGGCGAGGGCGAGGTTCTCCTCGATCTGCATGTTTGCGGCCGTGCCCATCATGGGGTCCTGGAACACGCGGCCGATGTACTGCGCGCGGCGGTACTCCGGCATGGCGGTCACGTCCACGCCGTCGAGGATGATGCGGCCGGAGTCCACCGGCCAGACGCCTGCGACGGCGTTGAGCATGGTGGATTTCCCAGCGCCGTTGCCGCCGATGACGGTCACGAAATCGCCCGGCTTCAGGTGCAGGGACAAACCGTCGAGCGCCCGCTTTTCATTGATGGTGCCGGGGTTGAAGGTTTTGGAGATATGGTCTAATGTCAGCATATCACTTGCCTCCCTTCTTCAGGCGGTGGAACGAGCTTTTGGCCTGCCCCTTGAGATACGGCACGGCCAGGAACGCGGCCACGATCACGGCGGTGAAGAGCTTGAGATCGTTCGGGTCAAGCTTGAGCCAGAGGATGAGCACCATGACGAGGTAATACACGATGCCGCCGAGGATGACAAAGCTCAGGCGCACCGAGAAGTTGCAGCCCTTGCGGAAGAACGCGTCGCACAGCACCTCGCCGATGATGACGGCGGCGAGGCCGATGACGATGGCGCCGCGGCCCATGTTGATGTCGGCAAAGCCCTGGTACTGCGCCATCAGGCCGCCGGATAGCGCGACCATGCCGTTGGAGAGCGACAGGCCGAGCACCTTCATGGCATTGATGTTGATGCCCTGCGCGCGGCTCATGGCGGGGTTTGCGCCGGTGGAGCGGATGGCGCTGCCCTGCTCGGTGCCGAAGTACCAGTAGAGGAGCGCGATGAGCACGGCCGCGAGCAGCAGGCCCTTCCAGATCGCGCCGGGCACGCTGCGCAGCGTCAGAAACAGGCTGTACTTATCCGGGTTGACCGGGGTGTTGGCCTTCATGCTCATGATGCGCAGGTTGATCGAGTAGAGCGCGAACTGCGTCAGGATACCGGCGAGGATGGCCGGGATGCCGAGCTTCGTGTGCAGCAGGCCGGTCACGAGGCCCGCGAGCAGACCCGCGACCACGGCCGCGAGCAGCGCCGCCCACGCCGGCCAGCCGGCGATGATGAGCATGACCGTCACGGCGCCGCCGGTGGTGAACGACCCGTCGACCGTCAGATCGGCGACGTCGAGCAGGCGGAACGTGATGTACACGCCCAGGGCCATGATGCCCCAGATGATGCCCTGGGCAACGCCGCCGGGCAGACGCGAGACCAGATTCGGCAGGCTCAGGGACGCAAGAACCAGTGAATTCATAAAATTACCTCATAGTGTGGAGTATCCCTGCCGCAGAAACTGCGGCAGGGAGCCGGGAATTTGTTCGAATGATCAGCCGATGGCCTCGTAGTCGCTCGGGATGGTGACGTTGTAGGCGGTAGCCATCTCTGCGTTGTACTTCTTGACCGGGTTCGGGTAGTACTCGATCGCCATGGTGGAGATGTCGGCCTCGCCCTTGAGGATCTTCACGGCCATCTCGCCGGTGGTGCGGCCGAGCTCGTAGTAGTCGATGGACAGCGTCGCAACGCCGCAGCCCTTGCAGATGCCCTCCTCGCCGGCGACGATGGGCTTCGTGGCAGCGCCCTTGATGGCCTCGGCGCAGGAGGCGGCGGTGTTGTCGGTCGGGACGTAGAGGACGTCGTTTGCGTCGCTCGCCGTGCCAGTGACGGAGACGACGTCGTTCGTATCGGCGAAGGTGTAGATGGTGACGGTGCAGCCGGCCTTTTCAAGCGCGGTCTTGACGACGTCCGCCTGGTAGACGGAGTTCGGCTCGCCGGAGCAGTAGATGATGCCGACGTTCTTGGCATCCGGGAACAGCTCCGTGATCATGGCCGCCTGCTGATCGAGCGGCGCCAGATCGGACGTGCCGGAGATGTTGCCGCCGACCGTGCCGGAGAAGTTGTCGATGCCGAGCGCAACGCCGTACTCCGTGACGGCCGTGCCGAGGATCGGGATGTCCTTCGTGGCGGCGGCCGCAGCCTGCAGCGCGCCGGTCGCGTTGGCAAGGATCAGATCCACGCCGCTGGACACGAAGCCGTTGCAGATGGTGGCGCAGGTGGCGCTGTCACCGGCGGCGTTCTGCTCGTCGAAGGTGACGTTGTCGGCGCCGAGCGCGTCGGTGATCGCGTCGCGGAAGCCCTTGGTGGCCGCGTCGAGCGCGTCGTGCTGCACGAGCTGGCAGATGCCGACGGTGTAGTGCTTATTCTCGGCCTTGTCGCCGCTGCCGCCGCAGGCGGCCAGCGACAGCACCATGACCACGGCGCAGAGCAGAGCAGTGAGTTTTTTGATGTTCATCTTTTTTCCTCCTTAATGCATTGCCGGCAAAGAAAAAAGCCACACAGTCGTCTGTGCAGCCTTGTCAAAACCGGACCGGGAAGTCTCAGATGGTTCTGGTATGATCGCAGCACAAACGACTATTACTCTCGCTAAAGTAATAGTAGGAATATGCGCTTGCAAATCGGACCAGACGCATGATTGCGGCCTCCTGTAGTGAAGATGTGCCTACTTTAGCGCTTTTAGCTGCTGAAGTCAACCCCGTTTTCAAAATTTCTTCACTTTTAGCATTTCGCACAATTCCGCCGCCGTGCCCCTGTGCATTTCCGTCATTTTATGCCGCCGAGCCGCGGCATTGACGCTCCCGGGCAGGTGTGCTATGATTGATAAAAATGTATTTGCTGTGAGAGGAGGCGCGCCATGAAAACACCGCAGCAGCTGCTGCAGCAGACGCTGGAAGTGGGCGCGTGCCTGCTGCCGGACGCAGCATCCGGCGGCCGCACGCCGTACCCGGCCGTGTTCGTGCACGGTCTGCTGGGCTGGGGCGCGCGCGACGCGCTCTACCGCGCCGTGCCCTACTGGGGGCTCGCGGCGGGCGATGTGCTGGGCTATCTCAATGCCTGCGGGTATGACTGCCGCGCCGCCTCGGTGGGCATCATCTCAAGCGCGTGGGACCGCGCGTGCGAGCTCTACGCCGAGCTCACCGGCGGCACCGCCGACTACGGCATTGCGCACGCGCAGCGCTTCGGCCACGCGCGCTTCGGCACGGCGTATCCGGCCCCGCTCGTGCCCGACTGGGGCGCAGACAGGCCCATCGACCTCGTGGGCCACAGCTTCGGCGGCGCGACGGCGCGGCTGCTCCTACAGCTGCTGGCAGACGGCTGCCCGGAGGAAGTGCAGGCGGCCGCTGCCGCCGGCGAGACGCCCTCGCCGCTGTTCACCGGCGGCAAGGCGGGCTGGGTGCACGCGCTGGTCGCCATCGCCGCACCGCACGACGGGTCCACGTTTCTCGACGTGCAGCCGGACGCGGCAAACGCGCTCTCAACGCTGTTTCTAGGCGCGGCGCGCGCGCTCGGCATCTCGGCGTTCAAGGGTGTGTATGACTTCCGGCTCGACCAGTTCGGCATCCGGCGCGACCCGGATGAGCTGCTCACGACGGCGGCCCTGCGCATGCTGGCGCAAAACCCGCTGCCGGCGGGCGACAGCGCCTTTGACGACCTGCGTCCCGCGGGTGCGCGCGCGCTCAATGCGCGCATCCGGACGCTGCCGGACACGTGGTATTTCTCCATCCCCTGCTGCCGGACGCTGCCGCGTCTGCTCACGCACGACCAGAAGCCCGACACGGCCATGACGCCGCTGCTCTGGCCGTTTTCGACCGCGATGGGGCGCGACGGGGTGGGCATGCCGCGCGGCTGGCTGCCGAACGACGGGCTGGTCAACACGATCTCCGCCCGGCACCCCGATGGCGCGCCGCACGCGGACTTTGTGCCCGGCCAGACGCCGGAGCGCGGCGTGTGGCAGGTGCTGCCGGTCGAGAATCTCGACCATCTGGCCGCGATCGGCGGCGTGATGAACAACGGCGTCGTGCGCACGCGCCTGTTTTACCGCCGGGTCATGGCGCTGCTCGATGCAGCCGCCGCGGCCGACTGACTCTCGCAAGCTCTGCCCGAGACCGGGCATACGATACCACAAAGTGCACAAGATAAGATAAGGAGTGTATTGTTATGGATTCTATCGAAAGCTATCTGCGCAAAATGATCATCGCCTCCGTCGGCGCGGCCGACATGGGCTGTGAGAAGCTCGGCAAGCTCATCGACGAGTGCGTCGCCCGCGGCGAAGTGACCGTGGAGAAGGGCCGCGTGCTCAACGAGGAGCTCAAGCGCACCTGCAAGCAGGCCGTGGCGAAGGACGCGGCCGAAAAGCCCGCCGTGGATGTCGAGGCCATGAGCGCCGATGAGCGTGAGGCGCTGCTGCAGAAGCTGCTGGCCATGAAGGAAGAGGGCTGATGGCCGGCCCCGCCGCGCAGCTCGACGAGGCCAAGCGCTTCGCCGAGATCGTCGCCATTCTGCAAAAGCACCACCTCGTTCAGGGGCTGACGCCGGAGAAAGTCCGCGATATTTTCGTGGACCTCGGACCGACGTTTGTCAAATTCGGACAAATTCTGTCCATGCGTTCGGACATTCTGCCCAAAGAATACTGTGCCGCGCTCGAGACGCTGCGCACGGACGTGACGCCCATGCCGCTGACCGAGGTGGAGGACATTCTCACGCAGGCCTATGCCCGCCCGTGGCAGGAGGTCTTTTCGGACATCGGCATCCGGCCGCTCGGCTCGGCCTCCATCGCGCAGGTGCACGCCGCGACGCTCACGGACGGCCAGCGCGTGGTCGTGAAGGTGCAGCGCCCGGACCTGTACGACATCATGAGCCGCGACGTGCGCCTGCTCAAGCGCGCCGCCGCGCTGCTCAAGTATACGCCGCTCGCGAGCGCGCTGGATTTTCACGCCGTGCTCGACGAGATGTGGCACACCGTGCAGGAGGAGCTCGACTTCACGATCGAGGCGAACAACATCGCCGAGTTCAAGCGCCTCAATGACGGCGTGGCCTACGCCGACTGCCCGGCCACGTTCCCGAAGTGGTGCACAAAAAACGTGCTCGTCATGGAGTACATCGCCGGCCACCAGATCGATGATGCCGACGGCCTGCGCGCCGACGGCTATGATCTCAACGAGATCGCCGTCAAGCTCGTGCACAACTATATCCGCCAGATCACGGTCTACCGCTTTTTCCACGCCGACCCCCACCCCGGCAACATCCGCGTGCAGGGCGGGAAGATCATCTGGCTCGACCTCGGCATGATGGGCCGCATCAGCCCGCGCGAGGCGGAGCTGTACATGGGCATCATCCGCACGATCTATGACCAGGACGTACCCGCCCTGACGCAGACGCTGCTCGCGCTCGGCCAGTACGACCGCGCGCCCGACCAGCAGGCGCTCACGGAGCGCATCGGCATCTTCCTGCATAAGTACGAGTCCATGCCGATGGCCGATATGGACATGGGCGTGCTCGTGGACGAGTTCGTGCAGATCCTGAACGAGTACGGCGTGTCCGTGCCCGCCTCGCTGACGATGCTCGGGCGCAGCCTGCTCGTCATTCAGGGCATGCTCACGAGCGTGTCGCCGGACGCGAACGTCATCGAGATCGTGGCGGAGTACGTCAAGAACACCGCCCTGAGCCGCGAGCACATTGAAAAGAAGGTCAAAACGCTCGCGCAGCAGCTCGCCCGCTCGGGCGAAAAGCTCACGGTGCTGCCGACGCAGCTGTCGGCATTTTTGAGCAAGGCCAACGCCGGGCAGCTGACCGTCAACGTGAAAAAGTCGTGGTCGGACGCGGCGCGCGCCGCGCAGTCGAAGCTGCTGAACCGGCTCATCTTTGCGTTGCTGGACTGCTCGCTGCTGTTCTGCGCAGCCATCACGTGTCTCGCCCCGCTGCCGCGGGTGCTGGGGCTGCCGTGGCCGGCGCTGGTGTTTTTCGCCGCCGCCGTCGCCGTGACGATCGCGCTGTTTGACCGCCGACGCTGGTCGGTGTGAAGGCATCTCATGCTAAAGAATGACCGCCCCGGACGGGGTGGTCATTCTTTTTTAAATATCGCCGCGGCGGCGCAGCGCGTCCAGAAATGCCGTGCAGCCGAGCACGAGGTCGTCATACGTCGTGCCGAAATCGTCCGTATACCACGGGTCGGCAATGCCGCGCTGCAAGCCCGCGAACGACAGCAGCGGGCGGATCTTCCCATCCGGGTCGTGCGGGAGGATGCGGCGGAGGTTGCGCGCGTTGTTCTCGTCCATCGTCAGCAGCCAGTCGTAGGCGTCGTAGTCGCGCGGCGTGACCTGCACGGCGGCGCGATGGCCGACCGGAATGCCATGGGCGCGCAACTCGGCGCGCGCGGGCGGGTAAACGTCATTGCCGATCTCCTCGCGGCTCGTTGCCGCCGAGGCGATCTGAAACTGCGCCGCGAGCCCCTGCCGGCGCACCATTTCCTTGAGCAGATACTCCGCCATCGGGCTGCGGCAGATGTTGCCGTGGCAGATAAATAGTATTTTGGTCAAGTGCGATCAGCCTCCTAAAAAGCCGTATTCTGCCGCGTTTTACCGCGATTTTCCGACCTCAAAATCCTGTGAACAAACGTGACTCTGTCTTGGAAAACGCAAAATACGGCAAAATGCGGCAAGTCACAGCCGCCAATGGTAGTCAAACGGTAGTAAAAATTGGGGTGTTTTACTACCGTGGTTTTCTCCATTAATATACCATATCCGGAGAGTTGAGGCAACAGCACAGGGGGAGAGGCATGTATTCCACCTCCTTCGACATGAAATAGAAAAACCCGGATTGCTCCGGGCATGAAAAAGGCAACAGCCGTTAAGGCTGATGCCGTGTGATGATAAGGTTTTCGATTTTATACGATCCAAATTTCTGCATCTTTTACAGAAGCATATTTCTCAAATGCCTGTTTCTCTCTCAAATGCCTGTTTCTCTTCCTCAAGCAGCGGTTCAAGCGCGATATCATTCTCGAAGCAATATACCACAACTAGATATGCGTTTTACAGCGTGTAGCTCTCTCCGTCTTCGGGGATGCAGACGCGATTGCGGATGCCCTTCTTCTCCAGTTTCTTGGACAGTGTCTTGCGGGTGAGCGTGGCGTGCGGCACATTGTCCATGTGGCTTGCAATGACCACCGCTTCGGGCGCTGCTGCACAGACCTTGGCCAGATCGTTGTCGTCCATGATCAGACGGCCGTTTTTCACCAGCATGGCAGCACAGTTGTTTGTGATGATCACATCAGGATGATACTTCTCGATCGTCTCCGCCACGTCGTCACACCAGACGGTGTCACCGCAGACATAGAGCGTCTTTTCATTGGGGCTGCGGAAGATGAATCCGGCGGCGTCACAGCACGGAACCTTCGTGCCGTGAACGGCGTTGACCTTGATGATCTCCGCGTCGCCCCATGTGACGCGGTCTTCGATCACCCGGACGTCCTTCATGCCGGAGAACGCCAGATAGTCCGCGTCCTGCCGATTGATGGCATAGATCGGACGATTCTTGTCCAGCCTCTGGCAGGCCTTGCCGTTGGGAGCGAGACCAATGTGATCCAGATGCACGTGGGTGCAGATGTAGGCGACCACGCCCTCGTTGACTTCCTTGACGGACATGGGCAGGGAGTGCAGCGGGCACGGAAGCCACTTGTGCTTCGGCTTCACGGCTTCCCAGGTGGCGCACTCGTCGAAGACGTACTTCTTGCGAGGGTCGCCGCCGCGGTTCATGGCGCACATCATCGGGATTATGGCGAGACATCCGCTCATAAAGCGCGGCGCCAGCCACGGGTCGATCAGAAAGGTCTTTCCTGCGTAGGTGATTTTGATGGTCGCGCTGCGGATCTGCTGGAATTTCATGAGGGGGTGCCTCCTTGTTTGTTTCTGTGTCTATAATTTAACACAAATTCCCGCCGTGCAACAGAAATAACCCTCACTCTTGCCGCAACAAAAACGTTGTAGTAAAATAGAGCCGGAGGGGATCATATGAACCAAAAACAACTGTCTTACTTTCTGGAGGTCTATCGCTGCCGCAACATTCAGGCCGCAGCGGACAAGCTCTATCTGACGCATCAGGGACTGAGCCGCGTGATCCGCTCTCTGGAAGAGGAGTTTGGCAGTTCCCTGTTTACCCGCACCAATCGGGGGCTGGAGCCCACGGATTTCGCCACGACGCTGGTGCCACACGTGCAGCGGCTGCTGGACGACTACGCCACGATCCAAGGCGTACACACCCTCACCAGTCAGGCGCGGTCGGTGGTGACGATCTACGCGCTGGATCACCTGTTCGGGTATCTCGGCGCCGATCTCCTGCTGGACTTTCACCGGCAGCACCCGGAGATCACGCTGAGCATTCTAGACACCACGGACGAATACGCGCTGGAGAGTCTCTCGGCCGGCAGGTGTGATTTCGCGGTCGTGAACGGCCCGATCGACAACACGCGCTTCACGGCGACGCCGCTGTTCTATTCGCGCTTCGCCTTCCGGATGCGGCGGGATCATCCTCTGGCGCAGAAGGAGCATTTGAGTTTCGAGGATTTTGCAGGCGAGACCATTCTCGGCAAGGGACGCGCCTACCGCTGCTTCCGCACGAACATCGACCAATTCATGCTCTCACAGGGGCTGCATGTGACCGTTCCGATCGAGACGCCGGACGAATCGCTTCTGCAGCAGCTCGTGGAAGCGGGCCTCGGCATTGCGACGACCTATGACTTCACTGCCGTGTCCCACTGCGGAGAAAACACTGTGGTGCGCTATCTGGACGACGATCGCGCTGGGCATCACATCTACCTAGTGGAAAAGGCCGGAACGCTCCCGACCAGAGCAAGCCGCGCCTTCAAGCAGTTCCTGTTGGACAAGGTCACGGAATGATGTTTTCAGTATTGGCGCCCCACAGTTCCAGAATCTCGGGGAGCACCTGGTAGATGGAGAACATCTCAAATTCATCCAGCCAGTCATCAATGGTGCCGGGAATACTGTGATCGGCGTGGTAGGCCATGATATAGGCCACATTCTCGAAGATCTCCAGATCCTCAATCTGCATCTCCTCGCCCTCATCGGTCTTGCCCTTGTAGGACTTTTCCAGTTTGGTGCGATCCTTGAAGATATCACGTTTGAATTTGATGCGGTAAAGCCGCGGGATGGCGGCGGAGGAGCGGAACCGCACTTCCTTGCCGCTGATCAGAACCGTTTTTTCCTGCATGGTTTATCCCTCCGTGCCTGCGGTCTCTACAGCGGGAACATACACGGACTGGTACCAGCCGTCATAGGTGGCTTTTGCCGTAGTGTCGCCTAAGCGGCTCTTGACCAGGCCGTCCTCGCGGCCGGCCTTGGCCTTGTTGGCCCACTCCGGATCGCAGATGAGCTGGCGGCCGAGGATGGCCATGTCCGCCACACCGTCGGCAAGCATGCCCTCGGCCTCTTCCGGGGTCTTGAGGCAGTTGACGGCCGCGACCGGCACGGCGGCGCCATGATTACGCTCGTGTGGTACGGCGAGCGCAAAACGCCCTACGAGCTGGGAGAGAACAACGTGCACATCGCGCTCGTGACGGACGATTTTGAGGGCAGCTACCAGCGGCACAAAGCCATGGGCATCGTGTGCATTGAGGAACTGCAGAAGGACATTTACTACATCGAGAACCCCGACGGGTATGAGATTGCCGTCGTCCCGGCGAAATTTCACCCCGCGAATCTCTCGATCTCCTGACCGGCCCGCAAACGAAAACTCGGGGCGCAGGCAGCTGCCTGCGCCCCGAGTTTGCTTTTTCCCTGCGCCCTTACTGCGCGCGCTCCGCGCACTGCCGGAGCGTGAGCCCCGTGGCCACGAACGCCAGCACGAGCAGCGCCCCCGCTGCACACAGGCACAGCGTGCGCAGCGCGCCGTGACCGGCGGACAGCATGGCAATCAGGCAGCCGACGGACAGGATCGCCGCCAGCGCCGTGCACCACGCCACGGCCTTTCCTCTCCTGTGGCCGAGGCACACACTCACAAGCGCGAGCACACCGGCCGCGAACAGCACGATGCAGATGCCCGTCCAGACCGCCGCCTCCGTGCGCGCGGTGTCCATATCCGCCGTATAGAATTCCTGCGCCAGTGCGCAGATGTCGCCATAGCTCGCGGCGGAACCTGCGCGTGCGCGCAGCGCCTCGTCCTGCATGAGCACGGCGATGCCCTGCTCCAGCCGCTCGGTGTCGTCCTCATACGGGGTGAGCTCCGCGAGGTCCTGCGCCAGCTGCTGCCGGTTCGCCGCCAGTGTCTGACGGCCGGAGGCCAGAGTGCCTGCCGCCGTGTCGAGCTTGCTCTGCCCGGCTGCGATCTCGGCCGCCGCAGCGTCGAGCGCCTCCTGCCCGGCGACGAGCTGCGCCTGTGCGTCGGCAAGCTGCTGCTCCGCCGCGGCGATCTGCGCCGCGCCGTCAGCCAGCTGCGTCTGCCCGGCCTCATACGCCTGCACGAGCGACTCGATGGAGTACCCGGTGCCGATCAGCTGCGTCTCATAGATCTGCTTCTGCGCCGTCACGCCCGGCCAGAGCAGCGCGGCCTTGGCAAGGTCGCCGTTTGCGACCGCCGCGTCATACTCCGCCTGCCGGTCGAGATAGCGCTGGTAGGCCGGGTGCACCGCGTCGTACACCGGCTGGATCCTGGCGAGCTTCTCCTGCCCGGCGGCGTATTCCTCCTTCGCCGCAGCAAGCTGCTCCTGCCCGGCGGCGTAGTCGGCCTTGCCCTGCTCGAGCTGCGCCTGCCCGGCGGCATACTGCGCCCGGGCCGCGGCGAGCTTCTCGCTGCCGGCGTCATACTCCGCCTGTCCGCTCTGGAGCCGGCTCTGGCCGACGTTGTCCGTCACGACGCCCGTGGCAAACGAGAGCTTGAGCGCGTCATACGTCTCCTGCTGCGCGCCGAGCGACGCCGCCAGCTCGCCGAGCGAGCGGGCGTTGTCGCATAGCTGCGTATCGGCAACCACGCGGTCGGCCCGCTCCTGCTGCGTGCGCACAACGCTCCACGGCGACACGGCCATGACGAACACGGCTGCCGCGAGCATGGCCAAGCGGGCCGCGCGGCTCGCCGCCGTCAGCGGCAGGCGGCGCTGCGCGGGCAGCGCGGTCCTGCGCACGAAGGTATCGCCCAGCAGCAGAAGCTGCGGCAGCACGAACAGCACGAGAAACACCGTGATGAGCGACCCGACGCCCACGAACCGGCCCATGCCGGCCACCGCGCCGGACGAGACGCGCGCGCCGATGAGCAGGCCGGCAGAGATGAGCATCGTGCCGGAGGTGATGATGGTCGGGAAGGCGAGGTTCAGCGCCGTGATCATGGCCTCGCGCGGGCCCTGCTCGGCGCGCGCCTCGGTATAGAGCGAGGCGACGACGATGGCATAGTCCACGTTGCAGCCCATCTGGATGGCGCTGGCCACGAGATAGACCATGAAGAGCACATACTCGCCCGTGAGCACCGTGAGGCCGAAGTTGATCCAGATGCTGCCCTGAATGACGAGCGTGAGCAGAATGGGCATGCCGATCGACCGGAACGTAAACAGCAGCACGAGCATGACCATGAGGATGGACATGGCGCTGACCATGACGTTGTCCTGCGTGAACGTCTGCTCGGACCCGTAGGCGGACATGGCGTCGCCGACGAGGTAGCTGTCCGTGGGGTAATACTGATGCACGACGGCGTGGATGCGGTCGAGCAGGGCAAACGTCTCGTCCCCGTCCGAGGCCGCGGCGAGCGTGAGCACAAGCCGATGGTACGACGTGCCCTCGAGCTGCGCGCTGGCGCGCGTGAGCTGATCGCTGAGCGCCGTGACCTGCGCCGCCTGCGCGTCGCTGAGCGTGACAGTGCCGTCGGCGATCTTGTCATTCAGGAACTCAAACAGCTTCAGCAGCGGCACCTGATAGCCGCGCAGGTCCTGCGCGGCCGTCTGCGCGGCGCCGTTTTCGGCCGCGTAGAGCGCGAAGAGCGCCTGCGCGCTCGTGCTGTCCACACCGCTGAGCTGCGCGAACGTCCGGTAATCGACCGCGTCCGCCAGCCGGTAACCGCCGGCCGCCTCCGTGCCCGCGATGCCGATGGCGCTCTTGACCTCCGGCACGGCCGAGAGGGCATCGAGCAGCGCGGCCTCCTGGTTGTAATCCCCGGCCGGGACGACGACGGCCAACACCGTCTCGTCGCCGAAGTCCGCCGTGATCGCCTGCGACGCGGTGCGGTTGACGTCCGCGTTGTGCGTCTTGAGCGGCGCTTCACTGTAGACGTAGCTCACGCGGTTGGTGCCGATGCACGCCACGACCAGCACGGCCGCGAACACGAGCGGCACCACACGGCGCGTCCGCCACGCGAGACGGCCGACGCCCGAGACCTTCGGCACGAAGTTGCGGTGCTTCGTCTTGTCCATGGCCGGGCCGAGCTTGAGCAGCAGCCCCGGCATGAGCAGAAATACCGTCAGCAGGCTGATAAAGATCGCCTTGATGAGCACGATGCCAAGATCGCGCCCGAGGCCGAACTTCATGAACGTCATGGCGACAAGGCCCGCCACGGTCGTCAGGCTCGAGGAGCTGATGACGGTGATGGATTTGGCCAGCGACTCGATGACCGCCTCGCGCACCGGCAGCGTCTCATGCGCCTGCTTGTAGCGGTTGCAGAAGATGATGGCGTAGTCCACCGACATGGCCAGCTGCAGCAGGATGGCCACGGCGTTGGACACGAACGAGATCGTGCCGAAGATGAAGTTCGTGCCCTTGTTGATGAGCGCCGCCGCGAGGAACGTGATGAGCAGGATGGGCACCTCGGCATACGTCGAGGACGTGAACGTGAGCACCGTGACGAGAATGATCGCCACGATGACGAGCAGGCCGCGCACCTCGCCGTTGATCTGGTCGGAGATGCTGTAGCCTTCGGCGGAATAAATGTACGCGCCGCTGCCGTCGAGCAGATCGCGCAGGGCCTGCACGGTCTGCGCGCACGCGTCCGAGCCCTCGAGGTCCGACAGGCTGACGGACAGCAGCGCGCTGCCCGCGTCGTTCATCGTGTACGTGCAGCTGTCCACTCCGTCGACCGCGCGGATCTGCTCCGCCGTGGCCGCGGCGGTGTCCGCGTCCGCGCCGCGCAGGAGGATCTTCGCCGCCCCGTAGGTCTGGAACTCCTGCTCCATGATGTCCAGCCCCTGCCGCGTCTCGGAATCGGCCGGCAGATAGGCCGCGACGTCGTTTTCGACCTTCACCCAGCCAGACGCGACCGCGGAAAAGACCAGCAGCGCGGCAAACACAATGAAAAACAGCCGGTAATGGTCGACGATCCATTCCGATGCACGGTGCAGCGGGGACGGTTTCTTGTTCATAATGGGATCACCACTCCTTATCCCGACAAAAACGCGGGGGTTGACTTTTTGATAACAGAAGGATAAGCTGAAAAACAATAAATTACAAATGTCAGCTATCGCGAAAGTGTAAGATATTTATCACTTGTTCTTCCTGTGTCGTTTGTTCGATATGATACGATGGGCGTAAAGGAGTGCAGCATCATGGAAAAAAAGAAAGATCTGCGCGTGCAGAAAACCTACAGCGCGCTCATGGCGGCGTTCGAGGCGCTGATGGCCGAAGAGACGTTCGACGACATCACGGTCAACGAGCTGTGCGCCCGGGCGCTCATCCGCCGCCCGACGTTCTACTCGCATTTTGAAGACAAGTATGACTTCCTGCGCTTTTACCTCAACGAGATCCAGTGGCAGATCGAGAGCGAGGCCGACGCCGCGACCGACTTGCCGGTCGAGCACTTTCAGCGCTCGTGGCGCGCGCTCATTGCTTTTATAGACGAGCACCCGGCGCTCATCCGCATGGGCCTGCGCAGCAAGTCGCTGCCGATCATCTTCGAGATCCTCAGCGAGCACATCTTCGCCAGCTCCAGCCGGCGCGTGCGCGCCTACTGCGGCGCCGTGACGGACAGCCCCGCGCTGGCCGACACGCTGGCGACGTTCACCGTCGGCGGGCTCATTCAGAACCTCAAGCGCTACCTGACCGAGCCGAACCTCGACCCGGACGCGCTGACAGCGGAGATGACCACCGTCTTTGAGCACCTGTGGAATTCCTTCACGCCGGAAGCAAAGGGGGCCACGCCATGAAGATCCTGCTGCGGAGGCCGACGGCGCGCTGGCCGGGCGGCTGTTTCACCTGCTGGTCAAAAACGGCTGCCAGACCACAGCCGTGAAAACCGGTCAGGCCGCGCTCGACGAGATCGGCAGGAGCTATTTTGACATGGTCATCGCCGAGGCCTCCACCCCCGCCGTGGACGGCTGCGCGCTCGTGCGCTCGCTGCGCGCGGCCGGCAGCCCGACGCCCCCGCGGAGCCGGCGGAGATCGCTGCCGCAATCTGAGCTTTCTATCTTCCACCACTCTTGACCCAAAACGCGCGCTTGTGTCTGTCAAAAAAAACCATACGCAAGCGCAAAAAGAACAGAGCAGCAGGGGAGCTCGAGGGGGCAAGGCCCGCCTCGAATGAGATCTTGCGCTCAGCTTGTCCCCAAAGCCCTAGACGGGCTTTGGGGACAAGCTGAGCGCGGCAGTCCATTTGGGCTGCCGCGCTTGTCATGTGCGCGCCGGGCATGGTACAATGAAAATATATATCACCCCGGAAGGGAGGGTTCTGCTATGCCGAGGCCGAAATGGACCCTGAACACGATCTATATCTCCGAGCGCCTGCAGGAGCGGCTGCGCCCCATCTCCCGCTGCGCGCTGACGACCGTGGTCGCCCCCATGGGCTACGGCAAGACGACGGCCGTGAACTGGTATCTCGCCGAGCGGGCGAAGGCCGAGGACGCGGCTGTCGTGCGCATCAGCGTCTATTCCGACCATCTGGCCATCTTCTGGAAGAGCGTGCAGGACGCGTTTGAACACGCGGGGATCCCGCTGCTGCGCGGCTACGCCTGCCCGGACGACGCCGCCGGCGCGAGCCTGCTGGCGGACGACCTCTGCCACGGGCTGGCCGGGCGCGGAAGCGTGTACATCTTCATCGACGATTTTCACCTCCTGACCGACGGGCGCATCACGGAGTTTTTGTGCGCGCTCGTCAACCGTCTGCCGGAGAACGTGCACCTGATCGTGGCGAGCCGCGACCGCTTCCTCCCCGGCGACGCCGTCATGCGGCTGGGCAGCCGGGTCTACCCGATCGGGGCCGAGCATCTGCGGCTCAACCACACGGAGCTGTCCATCTATGCGCACCGCTGCGGCACGGACCTGACCGACGCGCAGGTCGAAACGCTGCTGCATGCGAGCGAGGGGTGGTTTTCGGCCGTGTACCTGAACCTGCGCACGCTCTCCGAGCACGGCGCGCTGCCGGACCGGCACTCGGACATTTACACCATGTTTTCCGCCGCCATGATCGAGCCGCTCTCACCCCGGCAGCAGGAGTTTCTGGCCGTCATGGGGCTGGCGGATGAGTTCACCGCGCCGATGGCGCGCTTTGTCACCGGCGACCCGGACACCGACCGCATCCTGACCATGCTCACGGAGCAGAACGCCTTCGTCACCCGCCTGCCGGACGGCGTGAGCTACCGCTTCCACCACATGATGAAAACCTGCGCCGAACAGGCGTTCGCCGCGCTGCCGGAGCAGACGCGCCGCACGTATCACGGCCGCTACGGCGCGTGGTATTCCGCGCACGGGCAGTATCTGCACGCGCTGGCCGCCTACCGGAAGGGCGAGGACTATGACGCGGTGCTGCAGGTGATCCAGGACGATGCGGGCATCCTGCTCGCGGCGCTCAGCCCCGAGGAGGTGCTGGCGTTTCTGGACGCGTGCCCGCGCAGCACGCTCCAGGCACACCCGCTGACGCTGCTTGTGCTGATGCGGCGGATGTTCACGTGGCAGCAGATCCCGAAAATGCTGGAGCTGCGCGCGCTGCTGCTCGCCGGGATCGAGGCGCACCCCGAGCTGCCGGACGCCGAGCGGGACAATCTGCTCGGCGAGTGCGACCTCATCATGAGCTTTCTGCAGTATAACGACATCGCGGCCATGAGCCGCCTGCACCGCAGCGCGGCCGCACGCATGACCCGCCCTGCCATCAGCATCCGCAACGAGGGGAGCTGGACGTTCGGCTCGCCGTCGGTGCTGATGATGTTCCACCGCGCGCCGGGGCAGCTGGACGCGGAGCTGGACGCCATGAACGCCTGCATGCCGCACTACTACCGGCTCACGAACGGGCACGGGCAGGGCGCGGAACGGATCATGGACGCCGAAGCCGCCCTGCTGCGCGGCCGCTTTGCCGACGCGGCCATCTTCCTTGAGCGCGCCCGCGCCGCCATCGCCGGAAACGGGCAGGAGAACATGGCGCTCTGCTGCGATTTTCTCGAACGGCGGCTCGCGCTGTGCGCGGGCACCGCCTCGCCCGAACCCCCGGCGCAGAAACGCGCCGCCCTGCTCGCGCAGCACGACACGATGTGGCTGCGCATCTTCGACAGCGCCTGCGCCTACTGCGCCGCGCTGACGGGGCAGGTCGGGCAGGTCCCCGCGCTGTTCCGGGAGCATGCACTGCACACGGTGCACTTTCTCGCGCCGTGCCGCCCCATGATGGAGATGATCGAAAATCAGGTCTATCTCGCCGAGGGTGCCTACGCCCGGGTGATCGGGCGCAGCGAGGGGCTGCTGGCGCAGTGCGCGCAGCAGCACTATGCGCTCGTCGCGCTGCACGTGCGCATCCAGACGGCCGCGGCCTACGCCGCGCTCGGCAAGCGGCCGGAGGCGCGCAGCCTCCTCGGCCAGGCGCTGCGCGCCGCAGAGCCCGACGGTCTGCTGCTGCCGTTCGCGGAAAACGGCCGCGGCCTGCGCCCCCTGCTGGCCGGCGGCGCGTGGGAGGCGGACCTGGGCGATTTCCCGCAGCGGGCAGCGCGCTGCATCGCAGACTACGAGGCGCGCTGCGCCGCGCTGTGCGCGCCCGGCGGCGGCCCTGCGGCGCTCGCCGGGCTGACCGGGCGCGAGCGGGAGATCGCGGCGCTCATCGCCGCGCGCCTGACCAACGGCGAGATCGCGCGCAGGCTCTTTCTCTCGGACGGCAGCGTGAAGCAGTACGTCCACCAGATCTATGCCAAGCTCGGCCTCACGGGCGACGCGAAGTCGAAGCGGCAGCAGCTGATCGACCAATGGCACACAAAACCCTAACCGCCGGTGAATGGTTTTCTCTTGGATCCACTGTACAATGGTCTTGTACAGTGGATTTTTTTATTCCGGGAAAGGGGGAAGCGCACATGTACCGGAAATACATTGCGGCCGTCCAACCGCTGAGCGACCACGTCCTGCAGGTGGATTTCGTGTCCGGCAGCCGTCTGCTTCTGGACATGAAGCCCTATCTGGACAAGCTCCGGTTTCAGCCGCTTTCCGATCCGGAGACCTGGCGCAGTGCCGTGACCAACGGCATTTTCGTCCGCTTCGGCAACGTGGAGCTGAGCCATGACGAGCTTCTGACCATGGCCGAACACGGCTGAGGCGAGATCACACCCGGGCGACCGCCCGCGAGAAAGAGAGGAAAAGCATGAAACATCTGAGCAAATGTCTGGCGCTGGTGCTGGCCGCCGCGCTGGTGCTGGGCCTGGCCGCCTGCGGCAAGGACACGACCGGGGACGACTGGCGCGCCTCCGGCGTCGTGACCGACTACGGCACGATCGCCCGCGACGGCGAGCGCGTGCCCGTGTGCATCTGCCTGAGCACGGAAAACGCCGGCTTCTACTACGACAAGGACGAGCAGGTCTGGTTTGACGGCGTGGAGTTTCCCGTGGCGCTCACCGACGCGCTGACCGCCTACCGCAGCACGTCGTTCGACGATCTGGACGGCGACGGCCAGAGCGACGTGACCATGATCTTCGACCACGGCGACGGCAGCACGACGGAGCTGGTCTGGCTCTGGTACGACGACACGGGCTTCGAATTTGAGCCCGTGCTCTCGAGCGTCACGAGCGGCACGCCGTATTTTGAGGCAAACAATCTGGACATGAACGCGCGCGTGGACGGCGGTACCTACGTGCTGACCAACGGCGTGTGCAGCTATCACGGCACCGGCGACGGCTACGCCGTGGGCGATGTTTACTGGGAAGTGACCAAGACCCGCGATGAGACGCACGACGGCCTGCGCGAGATCGAGTTTGACGCCTACTGCTACATTCCGGCCGAATCCGTGCCGACGTTCACGACCGAATTCATCTCCGTGACCAACAGTGAGCTGTACGACTACTACACCGGCATGTGGCTCACGGCATCGAGCGCCTACAACAACACCGAGCGCGGAGACAACCACTACATCCACACCGTCACGTGGAACGGCGAGACCTACGAGATCGAGTTTTTCTACTCCACGAGCTGGGAAAAGACCGGCGACTGGAGCAATGTGCTCACCAAGAGCTACGTCGTCTACCTGCCCGAGGGGTATGACGGTCTGGTCTTTGCCGCCGAGCCGCAGCCCGACAACTACCGCGACACGGCCAAGCGCGACCAGCTCGACAGCATCTGCCCCGAGGCGGACATTCTCAACTGCGCCACAGTCGACGCGCACAACTGCCTGTTTTTCCGCATCGGCTGACGGGATCAGGAGGACGGCATGAAAACATATCTCAAAAAGCTCACGGCGCTGCTGCTGACTCTGCTGCTGGCGCTGAGTCTGGCTGCCTGCGGCGGCACGGACGATGACGACGACACCGGCCTAGCCGACTTCACCCCCATGACCGCCGCGGAGCTGACCGGCGGCTGGGTGGACGACGACGGCAACCAGCTTGTCATCGACCCCGACACAAGCACCTACGACTACCGGACGTGGTACGGCCGGGTGGGCTTCGGCCCGTTCGAGGTCGTGGACGACCGGCCCGTGATCGAATACGACGGGTTTTACTACGACTTCGAGGCCGACGGCGACGGCTTCGTCCTGCGGCAGAACGGCTCGTCCGACCGCGCGGGGCTTGACGGCGCGCGCTTCGGCCCCGGCGAAAGCGACGTGTACGCGCCCGAGCTGACCACGCTCGACGGCGTCTGGCAGGACGCGCTGGGCGAGACGCTTGTCATCGACACCGGCCGCATGGAATATCTGGCCTACTCGCCCGACGGCATGACCGGCGGCACGATCCGCGACGGCGGCGACGGGCTGGGCGTGTACCTCTTCCTCAACGGCCGCGGCTACTTCGCCGTGAGCCCCGACGGCAACAGCTTCACGCTGTTTTTCGAGACCAGCGACACGAACGCGCTGGACGGCACGTATGAGGGTGTGTTCTACCGCGACGGCGACGCGGACCGCTACGCCGATCTCGACAACGCAGAGTTTTACGCGTCCGACGGTCACCTGCGCTATTACGACGGGGAGAACATCTTCTTCCTGCCGGATACGTACGCCGTCGCGGCCGACGGCCTCGCCTACGACGGCGCGGGCAATGTCTACGCCGCCGGGTGGGAGATGCCCTATTACGACCCCGCCGACGACTGGGGCGACAACTGGGCCAGCAACTGGGGCTGACCCGCACAAGAAAAAAGCAGCGGAATGCGTTTGCATTCCGCTGCTTTTCTGTCGTTTTGTTTACGGCCAGGGCGCCCGCGCCGCTTTGGGCGGTTTCGGCGGTTTTGGCGCTTTGGGGGCCTTCGGCGGATACAGCCGGCGGCGCAGGTCGCGCGGCAGCACCCAGCGGTCAAACAGGGCGAGCATGCCGGGCAGGAACAGCAGGATGAGGAGGATGGCCGAGAACGCGCCGATGGAAATCGTACGGCAGATCTGCTCGATGGTCGGGTTGCCGAAGAATTTTCCGACGACCGCCGTGACGAGCACCATGATCGAGCCGGACGTCAGCACCGTGTGGATGCTGCCGCGGTAGGCCGCAATGAGCGCGTCGCGCACGGACATGGTCTCGCGCATCTCGCGGTAATAGCTCGTGTAGAGGATGCCATAGTCGATCGTCGCGCCCATGAGGATGCACTCGACGATCAGCAGCGCGAGGTAATAGATCTCCAGCCCCTGCAGGCCGACGACCGTGACGGTGATGAACACGCCGCACTGCACGATCAGCACGAGCAGCGCCGGAATGACGAGCGAGCGGAACGTGAGCACGACGACGAGGAAGATCGACGCCGCCGTCAGCAGCGTGATGAGCAGCAGCTCGCTGTCAAAGCTGTTTTCCATCTCGTAGACCATGGCACTGTTGCCGATGAGGTAGTAGTCCCCGGTCGTGGCGGCGTCAAGGTCCTGCGTGAGCTGCGCGATGAACGCACTCGTCTCGTCCGACTCGCCCGGCAGCGTCGTCGTGAGCACGAGGCGGGAGTAGTCGCCGCCGCGCAGCTGCGTGACGGCGTCGGTGAGCATGGTCTGCGCGTCGGTGATCTGCGTGCGCATGTCGTCGGTCAGGAAGGAAGCGAAGCGCGCGTCCGTGAGCAGGTCGTTTTGCAGATAGTCAAACAGCTCCTGCATGGACATGGTCCACGCATCGTCGCTGCTGTACACGCTGGCATAGTAGAGGAACAGCAGCTCCATCGTGCCGCGGTTCATCTGGCTGGACAGGCCCTGAAACAGGTTTGCCAGCTCCGCGGCCGTATAGCTCCGGCCGGAGGCGACTGCGTCGATGACCGTGCGCGCCGACTGGAGCTGGCTGGTGTCCACACCGCTGAGCTGAGAAGCAAAGCGTGCGTCCGGCAGCACCTCCTGGCACAGGAAGTCCACGAACTGCTGCACCGAGAGCGTCCAGCCGCTCGTGTCGCCGTGACGGCTGGTGTAGAGCAGGTAGAGCTGGCGTATCTGCCCGGCGTCCATGCCGAGGAGCGCAGCAAGCTCCGGCGCCGTGTAGCTCGTGCCGTTGACCGAGCCGTTGATGATCCGGCTGAGCGTCGTGATCTGCTGTGCCTGCGCAGCATCGAGCAGGTCGCTGTGGTCGGCAAGGAAGTTGGCCAGCTCCTGCATCGACAGCTCCCAGCCGCCCGTGAGCAGGTCGGCGTTGATCGTGTGATACGCCACGAACAGCAGCCGGACGGTGTCCTCGTCCATGCCGAGCATCTGCGCGATCTCGCTGCAGCCGCGCGGCGCGGTCATGGCGCTCACGTCCGTGAACGTCTGCAGCATGGCCGCCTGCTCGCGCGCCGAGGCATCGACCATGTCGGCCATGGTGGGGTCGGTGAGCACTTCGTTGACGAGGAAGTCCGAGAAAACGGGCAGCGTCATGCCGCCGGTGCTCGCGTCGCCGTGCTGCGTGTAGTAGTAGAGCAGCAGCCGCCTGGCATCCGCTGCGTCCATGCCGAGAAAGTCCGCCAGTGACTCCGCCGTCCGCTGCTGCGTGAGTGCGGCGGGGTCGGTGAATTTCTGCAGCGTCTGGAGGTTCGCCGTCATGCCCGCATCGAGATACGGCGCGAAGGCGGCGTTGTTTGCCACATGCTGCGTGACAAAGCGCAGAAACTGCCCGGCCGGGATGGTCACGGCGCGGCCGCCGCTGTAGACATCATAATAGATCATGCCCAGCATATCGGCGCTGACCGGGATGCTGGCGTCGAGCGCGCCGACGATATCGGCCATCTGCGCGGCGGTGTACTGCCTGCCGAGCGTGGTGGAGTAGGACATGGCGCTCTTGACGTTCGGGTCGGCCTCGAGCCGGTCCGCCAGCGCGGCCACGGCGTCCTCGTCGGCGTTGTTATACAGCACGACGATGGGGTTATCCGGCGGGAACACCTCCGCGACCGGGTCGGTATCCGTGAGCGTGTAGGCGATCTGGGTCGACAGCTGCAGGACGTACGTCCCCGCAAACAGCAGCACGAACGCCGCCGCGATCGCGCCGCGCCACCGGTAGCTGAAGCGGCCGAGCGCCGCGAGCACGCTCCGGCGCGCGCGCTTTGGCGCGCGCGGCTTTTTCGTCGTCTTGCGCACGAGCTTGTCTGCCCACAGAATCAGGCCGGGCAGCACCGTGAACACGCACAGCAGGCTGCACAGCACGCCCTTGGCCAGCACGATGCCGAGATCCATGCCGATCTTGAAGCGCATGAACACCAGCATCAGCAGGCCCACGATCGTCGTGACCGAGCTGCCGGTGATCGAGCCGAACGCCGCCGCGAGCGCGCGCGTCATGGCGGCCTCGCGGTCGGGGTCGGCCTGCAGCTCCTGCCGGTAGCGGTTCATGAGGATGATGGAATAGTCCATCGAGAGCGCGAGCTGCAAAATAGCCGAGATGCTCGCCGTGACGTCCGACGTCTCGCCGAGGAAAATATTCGTGCCCTGGTTGATGAGCACGGCGATGCCGATCGTGATGAGAAACAGCACCGGCTCGAAGTACGACGGGCAGGCGATGAGCAGGATCGTCGTCACAAGCACGATCGAGAGGATGAACACGATCGGCGGGATGTCCGGCGTCGAGGTGTCGTCGCTGCGCACGGCCACGTCGTAGTCGGCGAAGCGGTCGGCCACGTCATGCTCGATCTGCGCCTCCTCGTCGGACTTGTAGTCGTACTGCGTGGTGAGCTTGTAGAGCGTGGCGTCGCCGCGGTTATAGTCGTCGCTGTCCGGCTCGTAGGCCACGCTGTCCACGTTCGGGATCTCCGCCAGCTGCTCGCGGATGGCAAGCTTGTCGCGCGTGTCCAGCCCGCGGAACATGACGCGGATGGTGTACGTCTCCGTCACGTTGGGGAAGGCCTCGTTCATGCGGTCCATGCCGATCTTCATCTGCGAGCTGTCCGGCAGGTACTTGGTCATGTCGGTGTTGATGCCGACGAAGGGCATCAGCGCCGCACAGACCACCGCCAGAGCCAGCATGACAACAAGCAACAGCCTGCGTTTTTTGACGATGAAAGCTGCGATCTTCTGCATGGTTGGAGAAACTCCTTTCGCGCGTAACGACGGATAGAAATTAATTGAATATTATAGCACATCGCCGCCGGATATGGTATACTGTTTGTAACAATTTTCGAACGGAGGCCATCGTATGGCAAACGATTTTCTGACACTGATAAAGACCAGGCGGAGCATCCGCGCCTACAAGCCGGACGCCGTGCCCGCGGACGTGCTCGCGCGCGTGCTCGAGGCCGGCACCTACGCCCCGTCCGCCATGGGCAGACAGTCAGCGACGATCGTCGCCGTGGAGACGCAGGCTTACCGCGACCGGCTCACGAAGCTCAACGCCGCCGTGATCGGCAAGGACGTCGACCCCTACTACGGCGCGCCGGTGATCGTGGTCGTGCTCGGCGACGGTGAGAGCGCAAATTACCTGGCCGACGGCAGCTGCGTGCTCGAAAACCTCATGCTGGCCGCGCACGCCGAGGGCATCGGCACCGTGTGGGTCAACCGCGAGCGCGAGATCTTTGACAGCCCGGACGGCAAGGCGCTGCTGCGCGACTGGGGCCTGCCGGAGACGCTGCGCGGCGTCGGCGCGGTCGCGCTCGGCTACGCCGCCGGCCCCGCGCCGGAGGCTGCCCCGCGCAAGGGAAACTACATCGTGCACGTCTGAGCATTGGCTCAAGCGGAAAGCCCGCCCGCCGGAGTTCCGGCGGGCGGGCTGCTATGTAGAGAGAAAAATCGCTCAGTCGATGTGGATGACCGGCTCGGTCAGCTCCGCGGCAGTCACGTAGGGGTTGTGATAATGCTCGCGGCGGTCGGTGATCCTGCCGATCGAGATGGCGATTCTGGAGCTGCCCGGCTGAGAAAAACCGGCCCTTCCCGCAACGGGAGGGGCCGGTTTTCTGTTGCTTCGCTTTTTACGGAACGATGCGCGTGCCGCTCTCGCCGCGCATGGCGGCCGGGGCCTGCTCGAGCGAGGCGATGACGGCGCGCCGCCGCCAGCCGCTGCGCACGAACTGCACAGCTGCGGCCACCTTCGGCTGCATGGAGCCGGCGCCGAACTGCCCGGCGCGCAGGTAGGTCTCCGCCTCGTCCACGTGCAGCTCGTCGAGCTCCCGCTGCTCCGACGTGCCGAAGTTCAGGCAGACGTGGTCGACCGCCGTGAGGATGAACAGATAGTCCGCGCCGACGGCCTCGGCCAGGCACGCGGAGGCAAAGTCCTTGTCAATAACGGCGTCCACGCCGTAGTAATCCCCGTGCGCGTCGCGCACGACGGGCACACCGCCGCCGCCGCAGGCAATGACGATATACTCGCTGTCGAGCAGGTTCAGGATCGAGCGCCGCTCGGCGATGTCCACCGGCTTCGGCGAGGCGACGACGCGCCGCCAGCCGCGGCCCGAATCCTCCTTCATGCGCAGGGACGGATCGTCGCGCATCATCTGCTGCGCGGCGGCCTCGTCGTAAAACGCGCCGATGGGCTTCGTCGGCTCGTCGAACGCGGGGTCGTCCGGATCGACGACGACCTGCGTGACGACCGTTGCCACCTGCCAGGGCATGCCGCTCGCGCGCAGCGTGCGGCGCATGCCCTGCTGGAGGTGGTAGCCGATATAGCCCTGACTCATGGCCGTGCACTCCGGCAGCGGCATGGGCGCGACCTTGGGGTTCGTTTTCGCGGCGGTGTCGAACGCCGCCTGGATCATGCCGACCTGCGGGCCGTTGCCGTGGCTGATGATGATCTCGTGGCCCTGATGGATGAGCCCGACGAGCGCCGGGCACGCGGCGGCCACGCGGTCGCGCTGCTCCGCCGGCGTGCTGCCAAGCGCGTTGCCGCCGAGGGCAATGACGATTCTGGCCATGGCGTCACCTGCGCTGCGGCGCGGGCTGCTGCTGCGTGATGCAGTGGATGTTCCCGCCGCCGAACGCGACCTCGCGCGTCTGCACGCCGACCACGCGGCGCTCGGGGAACATGGCCTGCACCTGCTGCACGGCGAGCGCGTCGTTCGCGTCGCCGTACTGCGGCAGGATAACGCCGCCGTTGACGATGAGGAAGTTCATATACGACGCGATGGCGACCTCACCGTCCTCGCGCGGGATGGTGCCCTCCACCGCGTCGATCGTCGCCGCGCCCTGCAGCAGGCAGGGCTGCTGCGTCAGGCAGAGCTTGTGCACCTTCAGCTTACGGCCCTTGGCGTCCGTCGCCTGCGAGAGCATGTCGTACGCGTCGCGCGCCGGCTGATAAAACGGGTTTTGCGGGTCGTCCGTCCAGATGCAGGCAACCTCGCCCGGGCGGATGAAACAGGCCACGTCGTCAATGTGGCCGTTGGTCTCCTCGGGGTCGATGCCGTCGCGCAGCCAGAGGACCTTCTCGCAGCCGAGATAGTCGCAGAGCATGCGCTCGATGGCGCCGCGGTCCATGTCTGGGTTGCGCCCCTCGGACAGCAGGCACATCTCGGTCGTGAGCACGGTGCCCTCGCCGTCGACGTGGATGGAGCCGCCCTCAAGCACGAAGCCCTCGGTGCGGTAGGAATCGACGCGCTCGATCTCGCAGACCTTCTGCGCGACCTGATCGTCGAGATCCCACGGGAAATAGAGCCCGTCAACCAGCCCGCCCCAGGCGTTGAACGTCCAGTCCACGGCGCGCACGCCGCCGTTGTCATTGACAAGGAACGTCGGCCCGCAGTCGCGGATCCAGGCGTCGTTGCTCGCCATTTCGACGACGCGCACTTCGCGCGGCAGGCGCTCGCGCGCGTTCTGGTACTGCGCCGGAGAGACGCAGACCGTTACGGGTTCAAACTGCAAAATGGCCGTCGCCACGTCCAGAAAAGCCTTCTGCGCGGGCTTGGCGCCGTCGCGCCAGTTGTCGTTGCGCTCCGGCCAGAGCATCCAGACGCCGGCCTGCGGCTCAAACTCCGCAGGCATCCGGTAGCCGTCGAGCTTCGGCGTGGAGCCGGTGATTCGTTTTGCCATAATGGTTCCTCCTAGGATTGGCGGCGCGTACGCGCCGCGATGAGAATTTCGCCGATGACGATGCTGAGGATCGACCCGATCGTGATCGGCAGATAGCCGGAGAGCGTCTCGCTGTCGAATGACAGCGGCACCGCCGTGAAGAAGATCGAGATGAGGATGAGCGCCATGGGCACATAGGCCAGCACGCGCAGCATCCCGCGCCCGCCCGGCACGCGAAACGGCCGCTCGGAATCGGGGTCGATCTCCCGCAGGCGCAAAAACGCCGGAAACACGGGCACATAGCTCAGCAGGAGCATGACGAGGTTGAGCGCGAAAAAGCTCCAGAACAGGGACGAATCCGGCGAGAGCAGCTCGATGATGATGCCGAGGATGCACACGACGCTCGCCACGATGCCGCTCGTGAGCGCGGAGCCGATGGGCATATCGTTTTTCGCCCAGCGGCGGGCAAAAATCGCGGGCATGTCGCCGTTTTCGGCGGCGTAGGCGGCCGTGGAGTTCACGCCCATGGACCACGAGATCATGTTGCCGAACAGCGTGATGAGAAACAGCAGCGCCACCGCGCCGACGAACAGGCCGCTCGTGCGGCCGGTCATGAGCGAAACGGCGTCGATGAGGCCCGAGTCCTCGCTGATCTCGTGCGTGGGGATGGCCGCGCCGATGCCAAAGGCCGAAAACAGGTAGATGAGCGCGATGACGATGCCGCCGGTGACGATGGCCTGCGGGAGCTGGCGCTTGGGGTCGCGCATGTTGTCGGCGTAGGTGCACACGACCTCGAAGCCGAGGAAGTTGAAAATGATGACCGAGATATACGACAGGCTGTGCAGGTCAAACCCCGGCAGGAACGTGCGGAAGGCCATGTCGTTGACAAAGCCGTTTTTCACGACGTAGACGATACCGAGCACGCCGACCGTCAGTGCGAGGATCATTTTGATGGCAGCGCTGATGTTGAGGATGATGATGCTGTCGCACACGGGGTAAAACGCGATCCACGTGACGATCCAGATGAAGGCCAGCTCGATGAGGAGCTTTGCAAGCCAGCCGAAGCTCAGTCCCGTGAGCACGCTCAGCAGCTCCGGGCACACGACGGCGAGCGAGGCCATCCACAGCGGGAAGTTGATCCAGTAGTACCACGAGGCGCGCGCACCCCACTTCGAGCGCGGGAACGCCTTGTTGATCCAGTCATAGAGCCCGCCGTCGCCGGTGTACGTCGTGCCGAGCTCGGACGAGATCATGCCGTACGGCAGCAGGAAGGCGATCATCATGAACACCCACCAGAAATACTGGCTGTTGCCGATGGAGGCGACGGGCGCCGCCGCCTCCGCCACGAACACAACGCAGATGACCGAGAGGACGACGTCCGCAAGGCGGAATTTTTTCCGTTGTTCCATGGTGTCTGCTCCTTTGGCAGCCGGTCAGCAGCCGCCGAGCCGCGCGTCGAGGAAGGTGTCGAGCTCCTCCTGCGCCGCGGCGAGCTCCAGCTCCGAGGGGACGCGGCGGCAGCGCGTGAAATACACCAGCAGTCCGCGCATGGCCGTCAGGCGGTTGCCGGCCTGCTCCCAGCAGAGGGAGGCGGCGGAGTCGGCGACCTCGTCGGTCACGTCCTCGCCGCGCGTGGCGGGCAGGCAGTGCAGGAACTTGCAGCCGAGCGCGCCGAGCTGCATGAGCTCGCGGTTGACCTGATAGTCCGCAAAGACGCGCACGCGCGCTTCCTTCGGCATCTCGTTTTCATACAGGCCGTACCAGACGTCGGTATAGATGAAGTCCGCGCCGCGCACGGCGTCGCGCTCGTCCGTGACGGCCCAGGTGCCGCCGGAAAGCTTGCAGTTGGCCTCGAGAATGTGCTTATGGTCGGCATTGAGCTGATGCCCCTCCGGGCCGTAGTGCACAAAGTGCATGCCAAGCTTCGTGGTGATGAAGCCGAGGGACGCGCACACCTGCGTGCCGTCGCCGACAAAGACGACCTTGCAGTCCTCCAGCCGCTTGCCCTCGGGCAGGTTCTCCTTGATGGTGCACAGGTCGCCGATCTCCTGCGTGGGGTGGTTGTAGTCGCTCATGCCGTTGATGACCGGGATCGTACACGCGTCGGCGAGCTCCACGATGGTCTTGTGCTCGATGACGCGGGCCATGACCACGTCGACCAGACGCGAGAGCACCTTGCCTGTGTCGCCGATGGTCTCGTGGCCGCCGAGCTGGATCATGCCGGGGCCGAGATACTGCGCGTGGCCGCCGAGCTGGCTCATGGCCGTCTCGAACGACACGCGCGTGCGGGTGCTCGACTGCTGAAAGATCATGCCGAGGTTCATATTTTTCATCAGCGGGGGATAATAACCCCGGCGGATGGCGCGCTTGATGGCGAGCGACAGGTCGATGATGTCCAGCAGTTCCTGTTTTGTGAAATCGTTGGTGTCAATAAAATCTTTTTTGTACATATCCATTCCTCCAAAGCCGCAGTTTACGGGATTTGCTTCCCGGTTATTGTCGGCGGATTTGCGCACGGATATGCGCGCCGGACGAATTTTCCGTTTTCGCGGCACAGACCGGCGCCGTTTTTTCACCAAACAAAAACAACGCCCGCAGGAACCGAAGTTCCTGCGGGCGTGCCGCGTTGTTTTTCATTTTTATATGTATGCGTCTACTCGCCCTCGATCGTGCGCACGTACATGCCCAGCTCGCCGGGCAGGTCGTGGATCTCAAGCGCGCAGCCATCCATGGCGGTGTTGTGCACCGCGATGCGGAACACGAGCTGCAGCTGCTCGGGCACGACGGCGGAGTATTCGCCGATGTCCATGACGACGCGCGTCAGGCGCGTGAGGCCGTTTTCCGCCATCGCCTGCTGGGCGATGTCAAAGACCTCCTTGGCAATGGCTGCCTCGTGCATTTATTTCTTTTTCGGCTGGCGGCGGACATTGCGCTCGCGCACCAGGTCCTTCTTGAGCGGCTTGCAGAAGAGCACGCGGTCGCCGTCGACCATTTTGCGCACGTCCTTCGGGCACTTCGTGACGCACACGCCGCAGCCGATGCAGCGCTGATACTCCACGAACACCTTGCCGCTCTGCGCGTTGAAGCCGGTGGCCACCGTCGGGCAGAAGTGGTTGCAGATGTTGCAGCCGTTGCAGTTTTCGGGGTGGACGATAACGGGCTTTGCGTGCGCGCGCATATACAGCGGCTGCATGCCGCCGCGCGTGTAGGAGCCGAGCATCTCGCAGCACTGCGTGTCGCAGTTGCAGATGGCGGTCGTCTCCTCGTCCATGTTGCAGGCGTAGTGGAACACCTGGTGGACGCAGCCCTTGTTCTCGCAGTCAACGAGGATCTGGCGCGCCTCGGCCTTGCTGACCTGGCGGCCGATGCCGAACTCGATGATCTGCTTGGCCATGTTGCCGACGCACAGGCACACCTCGTCCGGCGTGGGGTGCTTGGGCTGCATGCCCTCTCTGCGGCGGACGTTGCGGCAGAAGCAGTGCATGACGCTGATGGGCGCATCGTCCGGCAGGCTGTCGAGGTACGCCTCGAGCTGGTAGCTCGGCACGACGCTCGTCGTGTCGTTGGAGAGCTTGCGGTCGACGTGCACGACCTTGCCGGCGGCCTTGCCCTCGAGCGGGAGCGCCACCTCCATGTGGCCCTTATCGCCCTGCAGCTTTTTGAGGTTGTTCATGGCGGCGTAGCCCGTGCGCAGCGGCTCGACGTTGAGCGTCGTGACCATGTTGATGGCCGAGGTGAACAGCTCCGACGCCTTCTGGATCGTGTCGCTGTCCTCGCCGGTCGAGAGCGGGAACTCGAACCAGCCCGGCAGCATCGGCGCGAGGTCATAGGTCGGTTCGGCGCCGTCATAGATTTTCAGCAGGAAGCCCTTGCGGCACATGTCGTAGAGCGTGCCGGCCCAGTCGCTTCCGGTGTAGAGCGCGCGCAGCTCCGCCTCGGTGTTGCCGCGCAGCTTCATGCCCATCATGATGTCATACTCTTCGTCGGTCACGAACAGCTTGCAGTATTTTTCAAACTGCGGCACCGGCGGCTGCGGCACCTGCGTGACCGCGTTCATGCGGTTCATGAGCTTGAGATACTTCATATAACCCATCTTCTTCGTTCCCCTTTCCTGCGGACGGCGCTTCCCCCGCGCATGTCCGAGCACCGGTTTTTCCGGCAAAATTTTTGCACATACAGGTTTACTTTATCATTTTGTTTATCTTTTGGCAAGCCCTTTCCTGTCGTTTTTCCGCTTTTCAGGTAGAAAAAAGCGAAATGTCCGTTAACAATCATTTGTTACACATATTGACATGATTCAGGCAAAGTTCTATAATAAATGTGTGTTAACGTTCCGCGCTTGTGCAAAATGTCGAATTTTCATCGATCGCGCGGAATCTGTGCATCGAAGGAGGGAATACGCGAATGAGAGACCTGAAGCATCTGATCTATTTTGAGAACCTGCTGCAGCAGGCAAACAACGACCTGGTTCAGGACGCCTGCAAGGATGGGCGGCTGGCGCTGGCATGGAACTGTTCGTACATACCGGAGGTTTTGCTGGATACGGACAACTGCTTTGGCGTGCGTCTGCGCGCGCCGAACTGCACGAACCCCGACATGGCCACCTACTACATGACCAACCGCTCGTGCCCGTACTCCAAGAGCATCCTCGAGCGTGCGTTTGAGGGCGGCTACAACTTTATCTCCGCGCTCATCGGGCAGGAGTGCTGCACGACGATGAACCGCATGGAGCAGTATTTTGAATACTGCGAGCTGATCCCGAACGACAAGTTCTTCTGCACGTATCTCGACATGCCGCTGCGCAAAACCGAGTGGCACGCGGGCTACTACCGCCGCCAGATCGAGCAGAAGATCATCCAGCCGCTCGAAAAGGTCTACGGCGTGGACTTCTCGGAGGAAAAGCTGCGCAAGGCTGTCGAGCAGTTCAACGAGGTGTGCCGCATCATCACGGAGATGAACGAGATGCGCATGGCGGACAACCCGGTCATCACGGGGTATGAGTTCCACGTCATCCAGCTGTGCACGCAGACGTGCCCGAAGGACCTCATCCTGCCGTACCTGCGCGAGACGCTGCAGGAGCTGCGCGAGCGCAAGCCCGACCCGAAGCCGTGGTACCGGGCGCGCGTCCTCATCGCCGGCAGCGAGATCGACGACCCCGAGTTCACGAAAATGCTCGAGATGGCTGGCGGCATGGTCGTGGCCGACCGCTACTGCTTCGGCTCGATGCCCGGCCGCGAGGAGATCCCGCTCAAGGAGGGCAAGGACGTTTTGCAATCCATCGCCGACTACTATATGTGGCGCAACCAGTGCCCGCGCGCCATGGGCCCCGAGAACATCATCGCGCGCAAGAAATACATCTTCGATCTCGCGGAGAAATACCGCGCCGACGGCATCATCGTCGAGAACATGAAGTTCTGCGAATACTGGGGCTACGAGCGCGCGCAGGACGGCATGTGGTTCTACGAGGGCTACGAACTGCCGCGCAGCATCCCTGTGTGCCAGATCGAGAAGGATTACACGAGCGCCGCCTCCGGCCAGCTGCGTACCCGGTTCCAGGCGTTCATCGAGTCGCTGGAGATCAAAAAGATCCAGGCGCAGCAGTAAGGGAGGGGCTCAACTATGTGGAAACGCAAACGCACGCTCAAAGAAGAATACGGCACGCTCGGCCACTTCCTGCGGGGTGACAACGCGTGTCATTATCTCGGCGACCTGTACATCGAGGGCACGAACTTCTACTTCCACCGCGAGTGGCGCGGCGTGAAGGACACGGCCTACGCCTTTGCCCGCTGGCTGCAAACCTGGGGCAAGATGGCCGGGCTCATCGGCCGCGACCCGGTGCGCATGATCCGCGCCTTCTGGAAGTATCGCTGGCTGAGCGCGTATCTGGCCACACCGATGATGGTCGACAAATGGATCGAGGGCGACCGCGGCATGGTCCTGCGCGCCGACCTGACGGCCATCGACTGCATGGTGTCCGACTCCATCACGACGATGTGGCGCGAGATCCGCGCCGACCGCCGCTTCGGCGAGAACAAGTGGACCGAGCGCACGATCGCCTTTGACTACACGCTGCCGAAGCACATCATCTACGGCTTCCCCGGCTACTACGGCATCAACATCCAGCAGCACGCGGCGTTCATGGTGCCGATTTTGAACAAGAACCTCGGCTCGTACTACGTCGACCAGGCCGTCAGCTGCGGCATCCCGGGCGACATGTGCACGCTGCCGCTCGTGGAGACCGGCGTCGCCGTCGAGGGCGAGTACCCCGATATCGGCAACTGCTGGCTCACGACGAACAACCCCTGCGATGCGAACATGATGGACAACGTCGCCATGTACCGCGCCCTCTCGAACGACGGCAAGAAGGCCGTGCACCCGTTCACGACGCCGCTCATGTATGACGACCCGACCTGCAAGGAGCTCGGCGTGCATGAGGTGTACGAGGCCATCCACTTCCTTGAGGAGCAGTTCCACCAGCCGTTCAACTGGGACACGTTCATCCAGCACATTGAAAACACCAACCAGTTCAACCGCGAGGAGACCGAGCGCTGGGACATCTACGCCAAGACGAACAACGGCGCGCTCAACCCCGTGTGCCAGGGGCTGTTCCGCATCTACTTCTACCAGCAGGGCGGCAACGAGTACTTCCTCAAAGCCTCGCGCAAGATCACGCGCATCTTTGACAAGTGTGTGCGCAGAAACATCGACACCTTCCCGCACACGCGCCACCGCGCCATCGCCTGGAGCTGCGGCTCGACGTACTACGCGCACGGCGTGCAGTGGCTGTATAACTGCTGGGGCATCCTGTGCCTGATCAACATGGACTCGCTCACCGGCCACAACATCGTCGACACCGAGGACCGCGACATCATGATGAGCGACGTGGCCGACTGGCACGCCCGCACCCCGATGCGCACGCACACCGTCGGCGGCAACCGCCACATCATGCAGATGTGGGAGACGGCGGAGAAGTTCAACTGCGACATGATCATCATGTACGACGACATCGGCTGCAAGGGCATGGCCGGTGCGCAGGGCCTGATCGAAGAGGAGATCCGCAAGCACGACGAGCGCTTCCACACGGTGTGGATGCCGCACTCGCTGATGGATCACCGCATCGTCTCGCCGGCCGAGGCGCGCCGCACCGTCAACGAATACATGATCAACGTCATGCACGAGGAGCCGGTCGATCCGTCGCTGCTCGACTTTGACGACAGCATGGGCTGGTAAAGGAGGTCCACCGATATGAAATGCAAATTTGCACAGTTCCTGTTCCGAGCTTTTGGCATCACCGGCGGCGCGCTGGCCGTGCTGTTCGTGATCTATTACTATAACCTCGACATGAAGCTCATGCGCTCCGTCGTCGTGCCGTTTTTGAACAAGCACTATGACAGCGTCAAGCGCGAGCACCAGATCTGACAGGGGAGGAGCAAACCATGGCAGTCAATCATAATGTCAATCCCCGGCCGCTGACCGCCGAGGAAAAGGAAAACCGCGCCCGCGGCATCTACGACAGCTTTGCGACCTATGTGGTCTTCTGCGGGCACTGCCGCCACGTGCGCAAGACGAATATGTACATCATGCGCGCCGAGGCTTTCATCGACGAGCTCAAGGCCCGCGGCGAGGTCTGTCCCCAGTGCGGCAGGCAGGAGTGGACGCTCGGCTACCCGATGGGCACGACCACCGGCTTCGTCAAGTTCTGACATACGCACAAAAAGGCTCCCGCACAATGGCGGGAGCCTTTTTTACGGCACAGTGCGGGGCAAAACGCCCCACTTCGGCACAAGAAACAAAAATATGGTTCCCAAGACGCACCGGGTATGTTATAGTGATGACAATCTCGCGCAAAAAAGAAGGAGGAGGAGACACAATGGCACAACTCAGACCGAAGATCGTGAAGCTGGCGAAGATCATTGGGGGCGTCACCGGCATCACGACCAAGATCGACGAAAACGCACCCGAATACTACTGCATGGCAGGCATCCTGTCCGACGAGGAAGCGGATGTCGCCATCGCGGCCGGCCTGCGCAGGGAGCGCACCGCGGCCTATCTGGCCAAGAAGGTCGGCAAGACCGTACAGGAGGTGCAGCCCCTGCTCGACAACCTCGTGTACTACGGCATCTTCCGCCGCTCGCACAACGAGACGCTCGGCGAGGACACATATTACATGCAGATCTTCGCGCCCGGCATCCTCGAGATGATGGTCAACCAGCAGGACCTGCTGGAAACGCATCCGGAAGTCGGCCGCGCGTTCGAGGAGTACACCCGCAACCTCGCGGCGAACATGGGCGCCATGATCCCCGACGGCTACGGCCTCATGCGCGTCATCCCGGTCGAGAGCGCGCTCGAGGGCATCCCCGGCGTGAACGAATTTGAGCGCATCTCGCACTATCTGGACAAGTACGACCGCTTCTCCGTGTCCCCGTGCTCCTGCCGCGCATCGCGCACGAGCATCGGCGACGGCTGCGGCCACCTCGACGAGGACATGTGCATCCAGATGGGCAAGGGCGCCGAGCACTACATCCGCTCCGGCCGCGCCAGGGAGATCACGCGCGAGCAGGCACTTGAGATCATCAAACGCGCGGAAGAAAACGGCCTCATGCACGACATGGTCAACATTGAAGAGCCGGGCGAGAGCGCGGCCATCTGCAACTGCTGCGCCTGCGCCTGCTTCGGCCTGCGCGTGGGCCTGATGTACGGCGCGCGCGACGCGATCCGCTCCAATTACGTCGCCGAGGTGGACGAGGCCAAGTGCGTCGCCTGCGGCCAGTGCGTGGAGACCTGCCCCGGCAACGCGCTCAAGCTCGGCCAGAAGCTCTGCTCGACCGAGGACCTGACACAAAAGCCGGACTACGTCAAGCTCTCCGAGACCCTGCGCCCGAAGCGCACCTGGGACCCGAACTACCGCGAGGACCACGAGGACGTCGTGCCCACCGGCACCGCCCCGTGCAAGACCGCCTGCCCCGCGCACATCCCCGTGCAGGGCTACCTGAAGCTCGCCGCGCAGGGCCGCTACACGGACGCGCTCGAGCTCATCAAGAAAGAAAACCCGTTCCCGGCCGTCTGCGGCCGCATCTGCAACAAGCGCTGCGAGGCCGAGTGCACCCGCGGCGACGTGGACGAGGCCGTCGCCATCGACGAGGTCAAGCGCTTCATCGCCGACCACGACCTGCACGAGGCCACGCGCTACGTGCCGAAGCTGCTCAACCAGATCGGCCGCCCGTACACGGAGAAGATCGCCGTCATCGGCGCCGGCCCCGCGGGCATGAGCTGCGCCTACTACCTCGCCAACAAGGGCTACCCCGTGACCGTGTTCGACCGCAACCCGGTGCCCGGCGGCATGCTCACGCTCGGCATCCCGAGCTTCCGCCTCGAAAAAGACGTGCTCAACGCCGAGATCGACATCCTGCGCGAGATGGGCGTCGAATTCCGCTGCGGCGTCGAGGTCGGCAAGGACGTCACCATCGAGCAGCTGCGCGCGCAGGGCTACAAGGGCTTCTATGTCGCCATCGGCGCGCAGAAGTCGGCCAAGCTCCGCATCCCGGGCGAGGAGCTCGCAGGCGTCTACGGCGGCGTGGACTTCCTGCGCGCCGTGAACCTCGGCCAGGAGACGAATATCGGCAAGCGCTGCGCCGTCATCGGCGGCGGCAACGTGGCCATGGACGTCTGCCGCAGCGCGGTGCGCCTCGGCGCGGACGAGACGTATGTGCTCTACCGCCGCAGCGAGGCAGAGCTCCCCGCCGACCCCGAAGAGGTCAAAGAGGCGATGGAAGAGGGCGTGCAGTTCCGCTTCCTGACCGCACCGGTCGAGATCCTCGGCGAGAACGGCAAGGTCACGGGCATCCGGGTCGAGCGCATGACGCTCGGTGAGCCGGACGAGAAGGGCCGCCGCAAGCCCGTCGGCACCGGCGAGTTCGAGACGATCGCCGTCGATTCCGTCATCGGCGCCATCGGCCAGACGGTCGACTGGGGCACGCTCGATACCGGCGCGCTCACGACGACGAAAAAGGGCACGGCCGAGGCCGACGCCCTCACGTATCAGACCGCGCAGCCGGACATCTTCGTCGGCGGCGACTGCTACACCGGCCCGAAGTTTGCCATCGACGCCATCGCCGCCGGCAAGGAGGCTGCCATCAGCCTGCACCGCTACGTGCACCCCGGCCAGACGCTCACCGCCGGCCGCGACCGCAGAGTGTACAAGGCGCTTGATAAAGACCACGTGCTCATCGAGACGGCCGGTTTTGACAAGGATCACCGTCAGACGCCTGGCTACAACGCCGCCAAGGCCAAGACATTCTCCGACGCGCGCGTCACGTTCACGGAGGAGCAGGTGCGCAAAGAGTGCGCCCGCTGCCTCGGCTGCGGCGCCACGAAGGTGGACAGCTACCTGTGCATCGGCTGCGGTCTGTGCACCACGAAGTGCAAGTTCGACGCCATCCACCTCAAGAAGGTGCGCGACTGGCACGCGGGCTCGTATGAGACCATGCCGATCAAGGTCGCCGAGGGTGTCGTCAAGCGCGCCGGCAACATCGTCAAGAAGGCGGTTCGTAAGTAATGCACGAGCTGGCACTGTGCGACGCGCTGCTCAAAATGGTGCGCGACATCTCCCGCGAGCAGGCGCTCGAGGGCGTGCGCAGCATCACGGTCCGCGTCGGGACGCTCTCGGGCGTCGTCCCGCGCTTCCTCACCGACTGCTGGACCGCCGTGACCGACGGCACGGAGTATGACGGCGTGCCGCTGCGCGTTGAGACGGAGTCGGGCCGCGCCCGCTGTCTCGACTGCGGGGCGGAGTTCGTCGCCGACGTCGAGGACCTCTCCTGCCCGGACTGCGGCGGGAAAAAGCTCACGCCCCTCTCCGGCCGCGACATGACGCTGCAGGAGATCGAGGCGGTTTAGCCCCGCAAACAGCATAGAAAAATTCCCCCGAAAGCAACGGCTTTCGGGGGAATTCTTATATGCAGATCAGAAGTCGGCGTTTCCGACTGTGCGCGGATGCAGCTCCACGTCGCGGATGTTGCTCACGCCGGTCAGGTACATGACCATGCGCTCAAAGCCGAGACCGAAGCCGGCGTGGCGGCAGCTGCCGTAGCGGCGCAGGTCGAGATACCACCAGTAGTCGGCCTCGTTGAGACCGAGCTCCTGCATACGCTTGGTGAGCAGGTCGAGCCGCTCCTCACGCTGGCTGCCGCCGATGATCTCGCCGATGCCCGGCACGAGGCAGTCCGCCGCGGCGACGGTCTTGCCGTCGTCGTTCATGCGCATGTAAAACGCCTTGATCTCCTTCGGATAATCCGTGACGAACACGGGCTTGTTGAACACCTGCTCGGTCAGGTAGCGCTCGTGCTCCGTCTGCAGATCGATGCCCCACTCGACGGGGTAATCGAACTTGTGGCCGGACTCCTTGAGCAGCTTCACGGCGTCGGTATACGTGATGCGGCCGAAGTCGTTGTCCACCACGTTGTGCAGGCGCTCGAGCAGGCCCTTGTCCACGAAGGAATTGAAGAATTCCATCTCCTGCGGGCACTTTTCGAGCACGGTGTTGATGATGAACTTCACCATCGCCTCCATGCACTCGAGATCGTCGTCGAGGTCGGCGAACGCCATCTCCGGCTCGATCATCCAGAACTCGGCGGCGTGGCGCTGGGTGTTGGAGTTCTCGGCGCGGAACGTGGGGCCGAAGGTGTACACGTCGCCAAAGGCGAGCGCAAAGTTTTCGGCGTTGAGCTGGCCGGACACGGTCAGGTTCGTGCTCTTGCCGAAAAAGTCCTTGGAGAAATCGACCTTGCCGTCGGCCGTGCGCGGGATATTGTCGAGGTCGAGCGTCGTGACGCGGAACATCTCGCCCGCGCCCTCGCAGTCGGAGCCCGTGATGATCGGGGTCTGGACATAGACAAAGCCGCGGTCCTGGAAGAACGTGTGCACCGCCTGCGCGGCCACGCTGCGGACGCGGAACGTTGCGCTGAAGAGGTTCGTGCGCGGGCGCAGGTGCTGGATCGTGCGCAAAAACTCCACGCTGTGGCGCTTTTTCTGCAGCGGATAGTCCGGTGCGGACGCACCCTCAACCGTAATGCTGTCGGCCTTGAGCTCGAACGGCTGCTTGGCGTCCGGCGTGAGCACGAGCTCGCCGTGCACGATGAACGCCGCGCCGACGTTCTGGCGGGCGATCTCGTCGTAATTTTCGAGCTTGCCGCGCTCGAGCACGACCTGCAGGCTCTTGAAGCAGCTGCCGTCGTTGAGCTCGATAAAGCCGAAATTCTTCATGTCGCGGATCGTGCGCGCCCAGCCGCAGACGGTCAGGGTCTGGCCGCCGAAGGTCTCCGGGGATGCATAGATGCCGGCAATGTGCTGTCTTTTCATATCATCAGCCTCGTTTCCGATGGATTTTTCAAAATAACTTCTTTATTATACGCACTCGGCGCGGTTTTTTCAACCGGTTCTTGCGCATGGAAACACAAAACCGGCGGAAAATCCGCCGGTTTTACGTATCTTTCCCGCCGTCAGGCGATGATGTGGATCGCCGCGTGGTTGTTGCGCAGCGTCACGTCCGTCGTCACGCCGCCGGCCTCACCGTCGCGCGTCCAGGCCACGGGCTCGTCAAACGTGAAGCGCAGCGTCTTGGACTGCACGAGGATGACGTTCTCGTTGTCGTAATACTGGTTGAGCACGCCCGTGATGATGCGGCTCAGGTCGCCGAACTGCTTCGGACGGCGGATGAGCAGTGTCTCAAACAGACCGTCGCCCAGACTCACGAGGTCCTTGCGCAGACGCACCATGCCGGCCACGGAGGTCGAGTTCGACACGCCGCCGAAGATGAAGTCGCCATCGACCGTGCCGCCGTCGTACTCCACGTGCGCGCAGTAATGGTCGATGCTGTTGAGCCGGCCCATCGCCTCGAGCACGTAGGCCAGGTGGCCGAGCGCCTGCTTTTCGTTCTGCGGCGTCTCATAGCTCACGGCCGTGAATGCGCCGAACGCCGCCACGTAGGTGAAAAAGCTCTGCTCGCCGAAGCTGCCGACATCGAACGCCGTCGGCGTGCCGGTCACGATACGCAGAGCCGCATCCGTCGCGTTTTTCGGCAGGCCGAGGGTCGATGCCACGTCGTTCGTTGTGCCCATCGGGATATAGCCCAGCGGAGGCGGATTCGGCACCTGCATCAGGCCGGACACGACCTCGCTGAGCGTGCCGTCGCCGCCGATACAGGCCACGGTGTCATACTCCGCCGCGTGCTGCGCCGCCATCAGCGTCGCGTCGCCGCGGCCGTGCGTGAAGTACACCGTCGTCAGGTATCCGCCGCTGTCGAGAATGTTCATCACCTCGCCGAAGCCGGTCTTGTAGCCGCTGCGTCCGGCCATGGGGTTGATGATCAGCATCATACGTTTTTTCATAGTCAGCCTCCTGTCAGGGTAGCAAAAAGGGCATGGCAAACTGCCATGCCCCCGAGATTCTGTGGATCAGCCAAGCTCGTTCATTTTCTGAGCCATCGCAGACTTCTTGTGCGCTGCGTTGTTCTTGTGGATGAGACCCTTGCCGGCCGCGCGGTCAACAGCCTGGACAGCAACTTTATAGGTACTGACGGCTGCGTCACGGTTGCCTTCGGCAACAGCCGCATCAAACTTCTTCAGGTTGGTCTTCAGGGCGGATTTCTCAGCCTTGTTTTTCAGATTCTGCAGCTTGGACTTTTCGTCTCTCTTCATTGCGGACTTGATGTTCGGCATTTCTCAATCGCCACCTCCTCCTATAAAATTCAGTCATGGATATGACCGTGCAATGTTCTGCAAGTGTTGATGATATCATCAAACCCTTCAAATTGCAAGCCTTTTTTTCGATTTTCATTATAATTGTATCCATTTGTGGCAACGCTTCCAGTGAGCCACAAGATGTGGCGTCAGAAAGGAGCCTGTTATGCCGAATTTTCCCCGCACCGACCTCGCCGTCGAGGCCGAAGCCATCCACCGCAGCGCCGCCGCCGTGACGGAGCTGCCCGGCGTGCGCGCCGAGGAGACCGAGCACCGCGGCTTTGCCGTGACCGAGGTCCACGTGCTCGACGTCGCCGGCAAAAATGCGTTATGTAAACCAATTGGCGATTACTACACCCTCGCGCTCGACCCGCTGCTGCGGCGCGAGGACGACGCATTTGAAAACGCGGCGCAGACGCTCGCCGAGCTGCTGCGCGGCGTGCTGCCGCTGATGCCGGACGCATCCGTGCTCGTCGTCGGCCTCGGCAACCGGGCCATCACGCCCGACGCCGTCGGCCCCGACGCGATCGACAGCGTCATGGTCACGCGGCACCTGCGCGAGCAGCTGCCGGAGCATTTCGGGCAGTTCCGGTCCGTGGCCGCGCTCGCGGCCGGCGTGCTCGGCACGACCGGCGTGGAGTCCGCTGACATGATCCGCGCACTCGCAGGCCACCTGCACCCGGACGCCATCATCGCCGTGGACGCGCTTGCCTGTGCGGAGCTCGGCCGCCTCGGCCGCACCGTCCAGCTCACGGACACCGGCATCACCCCCGGCAGCGGCGTCGGCAACGACCGCGCCGGTCTCAGCCGCGACACGCTCGGCATCCCGGTCGCAGCCATCGGCCTGCCAACGGTCATCGACGCGGGCGGCTTCTCGGACGATCCGCGCGCCGAGCAGATGTTCGTTACCCCGCGCGACATTGACACCGTGGTGCGCGACGCGGCCAAGCTCATTGGCTATGGTATCAACCTTGCGCTGCACGACGGGCTGACCATCGGCGACGTGGATATGTTTTTGTCCTGAGTCAATGTTTCACGTGAAACAAGCCCGCCGCGTTTCGCATTGTTTCACGTGAAACATTACAAAAATTCGCCGCCACGCCTCCAAGCGGTTGAAAATGCAGCCGCACGCTGTTATAATAGCTGCAAACACAATTCAGGGAGGCAAACCATGGGCAAAATCATTGCCGTCGCCAACCAGAAAGGCGGAGTCGGCAAGACAACCACGTGCGTAAATCTGACCTGCGCGCTCAAAAAGCGCGGGCGGCGCGTGCTCCTCGTCGACTGCGACCCCCAGGGCAACAGCACCTCCGGCATGGGCGTGGACAAAACCGCAACGCCAAACTGCTACGACATGCTGATGAACGGCGCGGCCACCGCCGACTGCATCCGCAGCACGAAATACGGCGACGTGCTGCCGGCAAATATGAATCTCTCGGGCTGCTCCGTCGAGCTCGTGGGCTCCGAGCAGCGGGAATACATCATGAAAACCGCGCTCACCGCGGTGCAGGACGATTACGACTTCATCCTCATCGACTGCCCGCCGTCACTCGAGCTGCTGACGATCAATGCGCTCGTCGCAGCCGACAGCGTACTCATCCCGGTGCAGTGCGAATACTATGCGCTTGAGGGCATTGCCGACCTCATGCGCAGCATCAAAATGTGCAACAAACGCCTGAACCCGGAGCTGACCGTGCAGGGTATCGTCATGACCATGTACGACGGCCGCACGAAGCTGTCCGATCAGGTCGTGAACGAAGTGCGCAAGTTCTTCGGCAAAAAGGTCTATAAGACGATGATCCCGCGCAATGTGCGCCTGTCCGAGGCACCGAGCCACCGCAAACCCGCCATTGCCTACGACAAGGAGTCCAAGGGCGCGCGGGCGTACCTGCATCTGGCGGGTGAGCTCATCAAGCGCGAGGAAAAGGCGGCAAAAGCGGCGGAGGCCGCGGCCGCAGCCGCCGCTGCGGAGGTGGAACATGGGTAAAGACGGAAAGAAAGGCCTCGGCATGGGCCTCGGCGCGCTCTTCGGCGAGGAATATCCGGCCCCACAGCCGGAGCGCGAGGAGACTGCGCCCGATTTATTGCCAATCGAAAAGATCGAGCCGCGCGCCGACCAACCGCGCAAGCGCTTTGACCCGGAGGCACTGGAAATGCTCGCGGAATCCATCCGCACCTACGGGCTCATCCAGCCGATCACAGTCCGGCCGCTTGACAGCGGGTTTTATCAGATCATTGCAGGCGAGCGCCGCTGGCGCGCCAGCCGCATGGCCGGGCTCAAGGAAGTGCCGGTGCGCATCCTGACGGCGGACGAACAGCGCGCCATGGAGATGGCGCTGGTCGAAAACCTCCAGCGCGAGGACCTGAATCCCATCGAAGAGGCGAAGGGTTACCGCGCGCTGCAGGATGTCTATGGCATGACGCAGGACGACGTGGCGCAGAGTGTAGGCAAGTCACGCCCCGCAGTCGCGAATGCGACACGGCTGCTGGCCCTGTCCGAACCGGTGTTGAAGCTGGTCGAGGACGGCACGCTGTCCGCCGGGCACGCGCGTGCGCTCCTGCCACTCGGCGACCCGGAGATGCAGCTTGCCGCGGCGAAAACAGTCATCGAAAAGGGCCTGTCCGTCCGCCGGGCGGAGGCGCTGGCCGCACAATTGCTGAAAGATACACAGGAAAAACCGGCGAAAAAGGCCGCCGGTGTGGATTATCTCGGTGAATGTGCGCGGCATCTCGAGCAGGTGCTCGGCCGCAAGGTACGCATGACACAGGGCCGCAAGACCGGGCGCATCGAACTGGAATACTATGACGCGGACGACCGCGAGGCGCTGCTGCAGGCGCTCGAGGCCATCGGCCGCAGAAACTGATACATATAGAATATTGAGGAGACAGAGACATCATGATTGACATTCGATTGATCCGCGAAAACCCCGATCTGGTTCGGGAAAACATCCGCAAAAAGTTTCAGGACGCCAAGCTCCCGCTCGTCGACGAGGTGATTGAGCTCGACAAGGCCAACCGCGCCGCCATCAACGAGGCGTCAAACCTGCGCGCCGAGCGCAACAGCCTGTCGAAAAAGATCGGCATGCTCATGGGCCAGGCGAAAAAGGACCCGTCCAAGCTCGAAGAGGCCGAGGCCGTCAAGGCGCAGGTCACCGCGCAGGCCGCGCGCCTGGCCGAGCTCGAAAAGCAGGAAGAGGAGCTCGAGGCGAAAATTCACAAGATCATGCTCACCATCCCGCAGATCATCGACCCCAGCGTGCCGCTCGGCCCGGACGACAGCTGCAACGTGGAGGTGCAGCGCTTTGGCGAGGCCGTCGTGCCGGACTTCCCGATCCCGTACCACACGGAGATCATGGAGCGCTTTGACGGGATTGATCTCGACGCCGCGCGCCGCGTCTCCGGCAACGGATTTTACTATCTCATGGGCGATATTGCCCGCCTGCACGAGGCCGTGCTGGCCTACGCGCGCGATTTCATGATCGGTAAGGGCTTTACGTACTGCATTCCGCCGTTCATGATCCACGGCAACGTGGTCGAGGGCGTCATGAGCCAGACGGACATGGACGCCATGATGTACAAGATCGAGGGCGAGGACCTCTACCTCATCGGCACGAGCGAACACTCCATGATCGGCCGCTATATCGACCAGATCCTCACCGAGGACCAGCTGCCGCAGACGATGACGTCCTATTCGCCCTGCTTCCGCAAGGAAAAGGGCGCGCACGGCATCGAGGAGCGCGGCGTGTACCGCATCCACCAGTTTGAAAAGCAGGAGATGATCGTCGTCTGCCGCCCGGAAGAGAGCATGGACTGGTACGAGAAGCTCTGGCGCTACTCCGTCGAGCTCTTCCGCAGCCTGGACATCCCGGTGCGTCAGCTCGAGTGCTGCTCCGGCGACCTCGCCGACCTGAAGGTCAAGTCCTGCGACATCGAAGCCTGGAGCCCGCGCCAGCAGAAGTATTTTGAGGTCTGCTCCTGCTCGAACCTCGGCGATGCACAGGCACGCCGCCTGCACATCCGCGTCAAGGGCAAGGACGGCAAGAATTATCTCGCCCACACGCTCAACAACACCTGCGTCGCCCCGCCGCGCATGCTCATCGCGTTCCTCGAGAACAATCTGCAGCCCGACGGCAGCGTCGTCATTCCCGAGGTGCTGCGCTCGTACATGGGCGGCACGGAAGTCCTCGTGCCAAAGCACTGAAAACACAGAGAAAGCAAGGGAGACAGCATCATGAAAAAGCCCGGTTGGCTCGACGAATTCAAGGTATTCATCTCACGCGGCAACGTCATTGACCTGGCCGTCGGCGTTGTGGTCGGCGGCGCGTTCACGGCCATCGTCACCGCGCTCGTCAACGACATCATCAATCCGCTCATCTCGCTCATCATCGGCGGGCTGGACTTCTCCGGCCTGAACATCGGCGTGTTCCCGATCGGTGATCTCATCATGTCCATCATCAACTTCCTGTGCATTTCGCTGGTCGTGTTCTGGATGGTGAATATCATCAACCGCTTCAACCGCAAGAAAGAAAAAGAGCCTGAGCCGGAGGCCCCAGCAAAGCCCACCACGGACGAGCTGCTGGCGGACATTCTCGCCGAGCTCAAGCTGCAAAGCGGACGCGCTGAGGCGGCCGAGACGCTGGACACGGCAGAAAAGGAAAAATCTTCCGCTTCTGAGCGCTAAAATAACACTTGACAACGCAAGGCTCATATGTTATAGTATATGAGCCTTGAGGGGTCAAGTTTATATCGCGGAGTGGAGCAGTTCGGTAGCTCGTCGGGCTCATAACCCGGAGGTCGCAGGTTCAAATCCTGTCTCCGCAACCAAATTCATTACCGTTGTTGATACCATATCAACAACGGTAATTTTTTATTTTCTGTGCGTTCTGTTAAGGGCTTGACATTCCCTGCTTTTCGCGGTACACTGTTCCTGTCAGTGTAACTGACAGGAACAGTGGAGGCGAATGCACTTGCCGCACGAAGAGCAGAGAGAAAAGAATATCCGGCTGGTCACGGAGGTCGCGCTGGACTGTTTTCTGGCCAACGGGATCGAAAAGAC